>NZ_JBHYUU010000054.1:0-43344 GCF_042749955.1 Kitasatospora sp. NPDC059462
GCCGCCGGGTCGGTGAGCGACGGCTGCGCGGACGGCGCCGGCACCCGGCTGAACGGCACACCGGGCGGCGCCTGGACCGGCGCCGGGCGCCCGGCGGCCAGCGGCCCGCGCCCCGCTCCGCCGCACGCCGCCGCGGCCTCCAGGCCGTCCGGGCTCTGCGTCACGGGCCGGTTGCCGCCGAAGCAGTTGGCCGGGTCGACGGAGGCGAGCACCAGATCGGCGCCGTTGCCGTCCACCTGGTTGCCCTCGACCCGGTTGCCGCTCGCCGGGTGGCCCGCCGGATCGGTGACGATCACCCCGGCCGCCCGGTTGCCCCGCACCAGGTTGCGCTCCACCCGGTTCTCCGTGCCGCCGCCGATCCCGATGCCGATGCCGAAGCCGCCGTCCGCCTGCTGCGGCGAGTCGGCGGCGTTGTTGTCGACGACCACGTTGCCCGCGATCACCGCGCCGTGCTGCGGGGCCAGCGCCTCCAGGTCGTTGGAGTTCACCGTGACGCCCACCCGGTTGCCCGCCGCGCGGTTGCCCAGGATCGACAGGTTGTCCGAGGCGTTGGTCAGCTCGATGCCGACCGCGTTGCGCTCCACCGTGTTGCCGCGCACCAGGGTGTCGCAGGGCTTGCACTGGCCGACGTAGATGCCGGAGTCGGCGTGCCCGGAGGCGTAGGACTCCTCGATCACCCCGGCGCGCGCGTCGAAGGCGTAGATGCCGTACAGGCCGTTGTTGTACGCCGTCACCCGGGTCGCCCGGAAGCCCTCCACCGGGGGGAAGCGCCGGGTGTCCAGCGGGTCGTACGCCGAGCCGCCCGCGCCGCGCTGCTGCAGCTTCTCGTCGGTCACCCCGGTGAACAGCACGCCGTTGGCCAGGTAGCCGTGCACGGTGAGGTTCTCCACCACCGTGCCGGGGCCGGTGGCGGTGATGCCGTTGGCCAGCTTCAGCCCGCCGTCGAACACCACCGCGGAGCGGTCCGTGCCGCGCAGCACCACGTTCCGCCCGGTGACGCGCACGCTCTCGCGGTAGGTGCCGGGGCCGATCAGCACCGTGTCGCCCTCGCGGGCGACGTCCACCGCCTTCTGGACGGTCGGGAAGTCCTCCGGTACGCGGACCACGCTCCCGGCCGGATGCCTGGCGTCCTCCGCGGCCGGGCCGGAGGAGGAGCACCCGGCGGCCGCCAGGGCGACCGCGACGACCAGCGAGGTCACAGCGGTCCTGCGGGGTGACTGACGATCAGGAAACGTGATTTGCATGGCACGTGTTTTATCGTCTCCAATAGGGCGCATGCCCACCGAACCGGAAAACGCGTCGCCTTCGGACCTTCCCGCCGCCCCCGGCGTCGGGCGCCGGCGGGCGCTGTTGGCGGCCGGGGCGGTACTCGCCGCCGGCGTCGGCGCGGCGGTCGGCGAACTGGTGGACCACGACCGCGCGCCGGTCCGCGCGGCCACCCCCGGCGCGCCGCCGCCCGCCGCGCCGATCCCCTTCCACGGCGCCCGGCAGTCCGGACTGACCGCACCTCAGCTGCCCGCCACCAGGCTGCTCGCCTTCGACCTCCCGCAGGCCACCGCCGCCGACGGCCGCGAGGCCCTGCGCACCCTGCTCACCGCCTGGACCCGCACCCTGGCCGCGGCGGTGGGACCGTCGCCCGACCCGCGCCTGCGGGCCGACGGCGCGGCGTCCCGGTTCACCTCGCTGGTCGGCCTCGGCCCCGGCCTGGCCGCCCGGCTCGCCCTCGCCGTCCCCGCCGGCTTCGCCGAACTGCCGCCGTTCCCCGGCGACCGCCTCGACCCGGCCCGCGGCGGCGGCGACCTGCTGCTCCAGCTGTCCGCCGCCGATCCCTGGACACTCGCGGTCGTCGCCGAACTCGCCACCACGGCCGCCCACGGCGCGGGCGCCGCGCCCCGCTGGGCGCAGTCCGGCTTCCTGCCCCCGACCGCGCCGGGCGTCACCCCCCGCAACCTGTTCGGCTTCAAGGACGGCACCGCCAACCCCGACGAGGACGCCGCCCGCCAGTGGGTCTGGGGCCCGCCCGGCCCGCACCAGGACGCCACCGTGCTCGTCTACCGGCGGATCCGGATGGACACCGCCGCCTTCGCCGCCCTCCCCGGGGAGCAGCAGGACCTCGCCATGGGCCGGCGCGCCGGCGACGGCGCCCCGCTGACCGGCACCGCCGAGCGCGACGAACCGGACCTCTACGCCAAGCACCCCGACGGCGCCTACGTCATCCCGGCCACCTCCCACGTCCGCCTCACCGGCCCCCGCCTCGACGGCGGCGCCCGGATGCTGCGCCGCGGCTACAGCTACGACGACGCGCCCGGCGACCGCGGCCTGCTGTTCTGCGCCTTCATGCGCGACCCGGGCCAGTTCACCCGCGTCCAGAACCGCCTCGCCGAGCGCGACGCGCTCAACCCCTTCCTCGAACACACCGCCTCCGCCGTCGTCTACGTCCTCCCCGGCGCCCCCGAGGGCGGCACCCTCGGCGGCCACCTCTGGGCGTGACCCCGGCCCGGCGGTGGCCGGCCGTCAGCCGGTGGCGGCCCGGCGCAGGCGCTTCTTGTCCGGCTTGCCGACGGGCGTCAGCGGGATCTCCTCGACCAGGTGGAGCACCTCGGGGGCGTAGATCCGGCCCTTGCGCGCGGTGACGAAGGCGCGGAGTTCGTCCAGCCGCGGCCGCTGCCCGGGGGCGGGGACGACGGCGACGTGGACGTGCTCCGCCTCCTGCTCGTCGCGGACCCCGAAGACCGCGCAGCGGGCGACGGCCGGGTGGGTGAGGAGCAGGTCCTCCACCTCGGAGGGGTAGACGTGCCCGCCGACCACGATGATCAGGTCCTTGACCCGGTCGGAGAGGTGGAGGTACCCGTCCTCGTCGAGGTGGCCGACGTCGCCGGTGTTCAGCCAGCCGTCGCGCAGCACCGCGGCGGTGAGGTCGGGCCGCTTCCAGTAGCCGGCCATGACGGTGTCGGAGCGCAGGTGGATCTCGCCCTCGGCGCCGGTCGGCAGGTCGGCGCCGTCGAGCGAACGGACCGCCACCTCGACGCCCGGCACCGGCCGTCCGACCGGGACCGGCCCGCCCGGGCCGAGCCGTTCGTGCTCCTGCGGGGTGAACACGGAGACCAGCTGGGCCTCCGACATCCCGTAGATGCCGGTCATGACCGGCCCGAACACCTTGAGCGCCTCCCGGATCCGGACCGGCGAGGCGGCGCTGCCCCCGTAGAGGATCTGCCGCAGGCTCGACAGATCGGTGCGGCCGACCGCCGGGTGGTCGAGCAGCTGGTGCAGCAGCGGGGGCAGCACCCAGAAGTCGGTGATGCGTTCGCGCTCGACGGCCTCCAGGACGGCGCCCGGGTCGAAGGAGCGCTGGAGGACCACCGTGCCGCCGCGCCGGAGGGCCAGGTCGGCGAGGATCCCGGCGAGGTGGGCGAGCGGGGTGGCGACGAGCAGCCGGGGCGGGGCGTCGGCGGAACCGCTGCCGATCGGGGCGTCGAAGACCCGCAGGTAGGGCCCGTGCAGGCTGAGGATGCCCTTCGGGATGCCGGTGGTGCCGCCGGTGTGGCGGATGCCGAGGTCGTCCCCGGGGTCGATCGGAACGCCCGGCGCCTCGGCGGGGCGGTGGGCGGAGGCGGCGATGACGTCCTCGCCGAGGGCCGTGCCGCCGGGGCCGGGGCCGGGTCCGGGGCCCAGGGTGAGGACGGTGGGCACGTCGAGCAGCGGGAGCAGCCGGGCGGCCTCGGCGTACCGTTCGGCGTCCACGAGCAGGACGGTGGTGTCGACGCTCGCCGTGATGTCGGCCAGGACCGGTGCGCTCATGCCGTCGTACAGGGTCACCACCCGGGCGCCCGCGAGACCGGCCGCGTACCGGGCGCCGAGGGCCTCGGGGGTGTTGCCGGTCAGCAGGGTCACGGTGGTGCCGCGCGCGGCGCCCCGGGCGATCAGCTCGTGGGCGAGGCGGTAGGTGGCGGCGGCGAACGCGCCGGCGGAGACCGCGGCGCCGTCGGCGGTGACCAGGGCCTGCCGGTCGGGTCCGGATGCGAGGGACCGGAGGATCAGCTCGGGGCCGCTGACGAACTCCGCGTCGCCCACGGCTACTTCTTCGTTGGCGTTGGCAACCATGGGCCCAGGCTAACCCCGCCCCCGCCGCCGTCCGGTGGGAACGGGGCGTGAACGTCTTTTCGCGGGCGCATCGGTGATGCCGCGTCAGCATCCGTGCGCCCCCCGGCCGCCCGTCGTTCGGTAGGCTCGCGGGCGGGACTGGAACGGTCCGGTCCGGACGGGAGTGATCCGTGGCGACCTACGTTCTGATCCATGGCGCGGCAGCCGACGCCTGGTGCTGGCGGCCGCTGGCGGCCGGGCTGCGCGGGCGCGGCCACCGGGTGGTCGCACCGGACCTGCCGTGCGAGGACGACACCGCCGGGCTCGCCGAGTACGCCGACGCGGTGGTGGCCGCGGTGGCGGCGAGCGGCGAGCGCCGGGGCCCGCTCGTGGTCGTCGCCCACTCCTTCGGCGGCTTCACCGGGCCGCTGGTGTGCGAGCGGCTGCCGGTGGACCTGCTGGTCATGCTCCAGGCCCAGGTGCCGGCCCCGGCGGAGTCCCCCGGCGCGTGGTGGGAGAACACCGGGTACTGGCCGGCCCGCCGTGCGGCCGACCTCGACCGGGGGGTGCCGCAGGGCGTGGAGGAGGACGAGCGCGTCCTGTTCCTGCACGACACCCCGGCCGCGTTGGCCGAGGAACTCCTCGCCGGCCACGAGCGGCGGCAGTCGGCGACCCCGTTCGGGGCGCCGTGGCCGCTGAAGGCCTGGCCGCAGGTGCCGACCAGGTTCCTGCTCGCCGCCGGGGACCGCTTCTTCCCGCCCGCCTTCCTGCGGCGCCACGTCGAGGAACGGCTCGGCTTCCGGCCGGACGAGATGCCGGGCGACCACCTCCCGATGCTCGGTCACCCGGAGGAGCTCGCCGAGCGGCTGGAGGCGTACCGGGCGGGGCTGTAGGGCACGCCCTGCCGACCGGGCCGGGCCGCGCCGGGTCCGCGACGCCGGGCACGCACACCCCCGGCCACCGGCCGGGCGGTGCCCCCGCCGCACGGACCCCGCCGCATCCACGCCGCCACGGCCTCGGCCGACCTGATGCACCGGACACGCCCCGGGGGGCGCCTTGTCGGGCGGCTGAGCCGGGCCCCGGCCGCGCCCCGGCCCCCGCCCGTGCCGGTCGGTGGCGCGGTGGGCGAGAATGGGGGTGACGGAGGCACAGGGCTGTGGGGGCGACGAGGTGGGCGGGGATTTCGGGGGTGCGGACGAGGCCGGCACCCGGGTGCACAACCGGCTGACGGACAGCACGGTGCACGGCGCCGTCGTCCAGGCCGGGCGCGCCGACATCGTCCTGCGGGCCACGGAGCCCGTCGAGCCGGCCGTCCCGGTGACCGTGGCGCCGCCGCTCGGCCTGCGCGACACGAGCCGCCCGCTGCGCGGCCGCGCCGACGCCCTGGCCCGGCTGGAGGCCGCCGCACCGGCCGGTGACCGGCTGCTGGTGCTGTGCGGGATGGGCGGCTGCGGCAAGACCACCCTCGCGCTGGAGCTCGCCGCCCGCCGCACCGAGGCCGGCTGCCGGGTGTGGTGGGTCGAGGCCCGCAACGGCCCGGCCCTGGAGGCCGCGCTGCGCGCCGTCGCCCGTCAGGCGGGCGCCGCCGCGGAGGAACTGGAGCGCGGGGACACCGCCGACGTCCTCTGGTCCCACCTGGACCGGCTGGACGCGCCCTGGCTGCTGGTCGTCGACAACGCCGACGACCCGGCCCTGCTCGACGGCCCGGGCGCACTGAACGCCGGCACCGGCTGGATCCGCCCCGCGACCGGAGCCGGCACCGTCCTGGTCACCACCCGCGAGAGCACCCCCGCCACCTGGGGGCCGGCGGCCCGGCTGCACCCCCTGCAACCGCTGACCGGCGAGCGCCTCGCCGCCGCCGCCCGCATCCTGCGCGACCACGCCCCGGACACCGCCGGCACCGAGGCCGAGGCGCACGCCCTCGCCGCCCGCCTCGGCGGCCTGCCGCTCGCCCTGCGCCTGGCCGGCACCTACCTCACCGAGGCGGGCCGGACCCCGGCCCCGTTCCGGGCCCCCGGCACCCCGACCACGTACGCCGACTACCGGCGGGCGTGGGAGGACGGCCCGCGGGGCCTGGACCCCGCGCACGTGCTGCCCCGGACCTGGGCGATGTCCCTCGACCTGCTCGACCAGCGCGGCCACGCCCACGCCCGGGGCCTGCTGGAGCTGATCGCCTCCTTCGCCGACGCGGACCTCCCGTACACCCTCCTGCTCACCCCCGACCGCCTCGCCGACGCCGGCCCGCTCGCCACCCTCGACGGGCCGGCCCTGTGGCAGCACCTCACCGCCCTCGCCGCCCTCGGCCTGATCGACCTCCCCGACCCCGCCCCCGACACGCTCCCCGTGCTGCGCATGCACCCCCTCGTCCGCGACGCCTCGCGCACGGCGGGGGCCGGGCGCACCGCGCTGCGCCTGCTGGTCGTGGCGGCCCTCGCGGAGGAGACCGGGGCGCCGGAGGACGCCGAGTTCGGGAGGGTCTGGCGGCTGCTCTCGCCGCACGTCCTGGACGGCTTCCACCGGGTCGACACCGGCTCCCTCGACGACGAGGACTTCCTGGAGATCACCGACGCGGTCGACCTGGCCGTGCGTCACCTCTGGGTGGGAGGCCTGCTCACCCAGGCCCGGGCGGAGTACGAGGCGGTTCTGGCCCTCGAACGCGAGCGGGTGGACGACACCCACCCCGACCTGCTCGTCACCCGGCGTCACTTCGCCCGGGTGCTGCGTGACCTGGGCGAGTTCGAGGCGGCCCGGGCGGAGCTGGAAGAGGTCCTCGCCATCGAGTGCGAGCGGGCCGGCGAGACGCATCCGGGCGCGCTGAACGCCCGTCACGACCTTGCCCTGGTGCTGGCCGCCACGGGGGAGTCGGAGGCGGCCAGGGCCGCGTTCGAGGCGGTCCTCGCCGCCCGCCGGGCGGCCTTCGGTGACGCCCACCCCTTCACCCTCGCCACCCGGCACGAGCTCGCCCAGATCCTCCATGACCAGGGGGAGTTGGCGGCGGCCCGGGCCGAGTTCGAGGCGATCCTCGCCGTCCGGGACGCGGCGTCCGGCCGCAACCACCCCGGGACGCTCGTCACCTGGCACCGCCTCGCCCTGGTGCTGCGTGACCTGGGCGAGGCAGAGGCGGCCCGGGCCGAGTTCGAGGCGATCCTCGCCGCCCGGCGCGGCGGCCTCGGCGAGGACGCTCCCGAGTCGCCCGCCGATTTCGCCAAGATCGCCCAACTCCTCTACGACCTGGGGGAGCTGGAGGAGGCGAGAGCCGCCTACGAGCTGGCTCTCGCGAACCGGAAGGAGCGGAGCGAGACGCACCCCGACACCCTCGTCATCCGGCACAACCTCGCCGTGGTGCGCCTCACCCTGGGGGAGTTGGAGGCGGCACTGGCCGAGCTGAAGGCGGTGGTCGCCCACGAACGCGAGCGGTGGGGCGACACCCACCTGGCCGGCCTCCCCGCCCGCCGTTCCCTCGCCCTGGCGCTCCTCGGCGCGGGGGAGCGTCAAGCGGCCAGGGCCGAGCTGGAGGCGATCCTCCGCATCCAGCACGAGCGGCTGGGCGAGGACCACCCCTACACCCGCGCCGCCCGCGAGGACCTCGCCGGGGCCCGGCACGTCCCGGAGGGAACGGCCTAGCGGGCTCCGCGCGTTGGGCGGGCATGGTGATGCTGACGAGTCTGCTCCTGATGACGGCGCTGGTGATCGTGCCCTTCACCCTCGCGGCCGCCCGGCACCTGGTGGTCCGTTCGGGCCGGCCGGGGTGGCTGGCCCGCCGCCTGGCCGCCCGGACCAGGCCCGGCGGGGCGGGCCTCGGTGCCACCGCGACGGAGGAACTGCACGCCTTCCTCAACGCCAACAAGCGCGTCCAGGTCGAGCAGCGGCGGACTCAACTGGTCCTGCGGGACGACGACCACGCCGGCGCCCCGCCCCGCGCCCGCTTCGACCTGGACCTCGGCATCGCCTACGTGGAGCAGCAGCGGTAGCGCCGCCGCCGTGCTCAGACGGCCAGCACCTCCACCGTGTGGACGGCGTTCCGGGCCCCGCCGGGCGGTTGGACGCGGCCGCGCGCGTCGGTGGCGCGGCAGCGGATGCGGTGCGGGCCGGGGCTCAGACGGCAGGGGAGGGCGAAGCGCTGCCAGACGGGGTGCGGGCCGCGCGGCTGGAGGGCGGCGGGCCGCCAGCCGCCGTCGTCGACGGCGACCTCCACCGAGACGACCGGCGTGAAGCTCCACGCCCGGCCCGTCACCTCGTGCGGCCCGGCCGGCACGCGTGCGCCGTCGCACGGGCCGAGGAGCTTGCTGTTGACGTCGACGTCCCGCACCGGCTGCGGGGCGCCGCCGCCCGGCGGGACGCGGGTGTAGAGGCGGGTGGTGAACAGGTGCTCGGGCCGGTGGTCGGCCAGCACCACGCGGGTCAGCCACTTGACCGAGTTGGTGGCGAACATCCGGGGCGCCACCGCGCGCACCGGGAAGCCGTGCCGGTGCGGCAGCGGTGCGCCGTTGACGGTGTCGGCCAGCAGCACCTCCTCCCGGGCCCGCTCCAGCGGGAGGTCCTTCAGATAGGCCAACCCGCGCTCTCCCGCGAACGCGCCCCGGTCGGCGCCCTCGAACCAGACGTGCCGGGCCCGCGGACGCGGGGCCGCCAGGGCCAGGACGTGGTGGAGCGCGACGCCGGACCACTCCAGGTTGGCCACGGCGCGGGTCGGGACGTCGGGGCGCGACGGGCTGCCGAAGCACTCGTGGACGGCGGTCAGGCGGGTCCGCGGCAGCCCGCGCAGCGCCGAGAGGTCCAGCCAGAGCGGTCGCTCCACCAGGCCTTCGACGGTCAACGTCCAGGCGGAGGCGTCGAGTTCGGGGGGCGGAGCGAGGTGGCTCCGGACGAAGAGGTGCTCGACGGGGGTGAGGAAGGCGTCGGGCGTGCTCGGATCGGCGGGCGTTGCCTGCACACGGGCTCCGTACGTCGTCGGGCGGCCCGGGAGGACCGGGGTGGACTACAGGAAGGATTCCGGCCCCGAACGATCCGTGTCCACCCACCCGCCCCGGCGGCTTCCCGGACACCGCGTGACGACCGTCAGGACGGCAGGACGCCGAGCTGGCGGAGCTGGCTGAGGAGGTCGACGACGCCCCAGGTCTCGGCGATCCGGCCGTCGGCGAAGCGGAAGACGAAGATCTCGTCGTACCTGACCGCGCGCCCGGTCGGCGGACGGCCCAGGTACTCGCCGAGGTTGGTGCCGGTGACGGTGTTGCGGCTGACCACCTTGTCCCCCTGCGCGATCACGTCCTCCACCGTGACGCGCAGGTCCGGGAAGGCCCGCAGGAGCGTGGTGAACACCTGCTTCAGCGCCTGCACCCCCGTGGTGTCGAGCGGCAGCGGCGTGCGGACCAGCAGGTCCGGTGCGGCGACCTCGTCGATCGTCGCCGCGACCAGCTCCGGATCACCGGAGCCGACGGCGTCGTGCAGCCGGCGCAGCGTCGCCACATGGGCGGTGGTGGTGGACGTGGACACGGGGTCCTCCTCCTGTCGGAAAAACGGAAAGCCGTACGGAGGACGGATGCCGGGCGCGATCTGTGACACGGCCCCGCCGCGCCTGGAGTAGGGCCCGGGGCCGGGGGGTACTGCTCAAGCGACAGCGGGGACACGGAACGTGACCGACGGCACCGCCGGTCCCCGCGCGTCCCGTACGACTCTCCCGCCGTGCACCGAGAGGACGAACATGGCCGAGATCGGGATCATCGTCGGCGGCGAGCAGCCCGGCCGGCGTGCGGCGCTGGCACGGTCGGCCGCGGTCACCGCGGACGCGTTCCGGGCCGTGGGCCACACGGTCCGGGTGGTCGAGGCCGGTGATCCCCGCACCGTCGACGGGCTCCGGGGCGTGGACGTCGCCTTCCTCGGCCTGGCCGACGACTACGCGGAGCACGGGACGCTGCAGGGGGTGCTGGACGCCCTGGGCATCCCGTACACCGGCTCCGGGGTCACCGCGAGCGTCCGGTCGATGCACAAGCCCAGTGCCAAGGAGCGCGTGGCGGCGGCCGGGGTCGACGTCCTGGCGCAGGTCCGGGGGACGGAGCTGGACGGGGCCGGGCCGGACGGCGCCCGGCGGGCGGCGGACCGCGTCGGCCTGCCGGCCATCGTCAAGCCCGAAGCGGAGGGGTGCTCGGCCGGCATCTCCGTGGCGCGCACCCACGAGGAGCTGGCCGACACCCTCGCCCGGCACCGGGCGGTGGGCCGCCGGGTCTTCGTCGAGCCGTTCGTCGTCGGAAGGTCCGTCACCGTGGGGGTGCTCCAGGACGCCGACGGCACGTGCGCCGCCCTGCCGGTGCTGGAGATCGATTCGGGGCGGGAGTTCTTCGACCACGACGCCAAGCACGCGCTCGGCGTCGCCCGCCGCTGCCCGGCCGACGTCCCGGCCGGCGCGGCCGACCGGATGGCACGGGCGGCCGTGACGGCCCATCGCGCCCTGGGCTGCCGCGGGTACTCCCGCAGCGACTTCGTCCTGGCGCCGGACGGGCGGGCGTACTGGCTCGAAGTCAACGCGCTGCCCGCGCTGTTGGAGACGGCGAGCTTCGCCACCGCGGCGGGCGCCGCCGGTGTGGCCTACGGCGAGCTGATGCTGAGGGTGCTGTCCACGGCCGCCCACCCGTCGGCCTACGGGCCGGGGCCGTCGTCGAACGCGCCGAGCCTGGAAGCCGCGCCGTGACGCGCCCGTCGCGTGCTACGGCGCTCCGCCGCCCGCGACCAGCGTGCCGAGGGCCGTGCGCCGGTGGGTGACCGAGCGGCCGGTGCGGGCCGTCGTCGCCAGTCCGGCCGCCCTGAGCGCCGCGGCGTGGGCGGAGGCCGTCGCGTTGCTGACGCGCAGGGCGCGGGCCAGGCCCGTCGTGGTCCGGGGCTCGGCGAGCAGGCGCAGGGCGTCCAGCCGGGTGCGGCCCAGGACGGCGGCCAGGGCCTCGGAGGGGTCCTCCGGGCGCCCGGCGGCGGGGGGCAGCCCGGGACCGGCGGGGTAGGTGAGGACGGCGGGACGGTCCGGCGCGTCCTGGAGCAGGGGGCCCGCCGGGTGGTGGAAGGTCGGCAGCAGCACCAGGCCGCGCCCGCCCAGGACGACGTCCCGGGCCGGTCCTGCGCCGGGCCACTCCCACACGCCCCCGTGCAGCCGGCTGCCGGGGGCCAGGCCGGTCAGCGCGGCGGCCGGGCCGTGCTCGGCGACGGCCAGGGCGTAGCGGGCGAACTCCTCGCGGTGCAGGTCCTGGACGACGGACCAGACCGGGGCGAGGACCGCCCCGAACGCGGCCTGCTGGGCACGGCGCAGGGTGCGCCAGGCCGCCCCGTCGCCCTCGTGCAGGCCGTGGATCCAGCGGGGCGCGGTCAACGGCCCGTGGACGCGCTCCAGTTCGGCGCGCACGAGCCCGGGGGCGGTGGCGCGGATCCGCTCGAAGCCGTCCGCCAGGGTGTCGCCGAGCACGTCCAGGAAGGACGGCGGGCGGCCCCCGGGAACCAGGTCGGCGAGCGGGCCGGCGGCGGCCGGGAGGGAACGCAGGACCCGGCCGCGCCACGGGGCGAACAGCGGCCCGCCGCGCGGATCCACCGCCGTCGCCAGGGCGGCGTGCAACTCCTGGAGCGGCGCCGGGCGGGGGGCGAAGCGGAGCCGGGCGAAGTCCGCCGCGGTGAAGTGGACGCGCAGCACTCCCACGGCTCCCACGATCCCCCGTCCCGCGCCGGCCTTTCGGCCAGGGCCTGAACCTTCGCGCCGGGACGGTCCCGTCCCGAGGATGGCCGCATGACATCCCGACGCACTCTTCTGAAGGCCACTCTAGGCGGCACCGCCGCCGCCCTGCTGCCCACCGCCGCCGCGGCCGCCGCGACCGCCGGCGGCGGGCCGGTGCTGCGGCTGCCCGCGCCCGGCGGCCCGCACCCCGTGGGCCTGCGGACGGTCGCGCTGACGGACCCCGCCCGCACCGACCCGTGGGTGGGCGGCCCGCGCGAGGTGATGCTGACCGTCCTGTACCCGGCCCGCTCGGTGCGCGGCCTCCCGCGGGCCCCGCAGCTCACCCCGGCCGAGGCCCGGGAGTTCGCCGGCTACGCGCCGCTCGTCCACCCGGGGCTGCCGGGGCCGGGGGCGGTGGACTGGGGATCGGTCCTCACCCACGGGTACCCGGCCGCGCCGCCGCTGCCCGGGCGCCGGCCGGTGCTGGTGTACTCGCCGGGCGGCGGCGACTCCCGCACGCTCGGCACGAGCCTCGCCGAGGACCTCGCGAGCCACGGCCGGGTCGTCGTCCTCGTCGACCACCCCGGTGACGCCTCCCAGGTGGAACTGCCGAGCGGCCTGCGGACGACCGTGCTGACCGGCCCCCCGGATCCGGCGACCTTCCGCACGATGACGGACACCCGGATCGCGGACCTGCGGCTGGTCCTGGACCGGCTCGGCACCCTGCCGCTCGCCCCGGTCATGGACCTCGGCCGGATCGGCCTGTACGGGCACTCCGCGGGCGGCACGGCGGTGGTCCACGCGGCCCGCGGCGACCACCGGGTCGGCGCGGTGGCGAACCTGGAGGGCTACCTCGACCTGGACCCGGCACCGGCCGGAGCCGACCGTCCGCTGCTGCTGTTCCGCAGCGAGCTCTTCGAGGGCGCCGCCCGGATCGAGGCCTCCTGGGCGGGCCTCCCCGGCCGGCGGGCGCTGCTCGCCGACGCGAACCACTGGGCGTTCACCGACTACGGCCCGCTCGTCGCGGGACTGCGGGCCGCCGGCCTGGTCACGGCGGCGACCCGCGACGCCCTCGTGGGGACCGGTGACCCGAGGGCGGCACTCGCCCGGGTCCGGCGCGGCGTGGGGGCCTTCTTCGCCCGTCATCTGGCGTAGCGGAAGCGCGGTGCGGCCGACCGGGGCTGGGCTCGCCCCCGGCGCCTCGCGGCCCGGGCCTGCGGCCAGCGCCGGGTTACCCCTGGTACGTGGCGACGAGGCTGTAGGGCTGGGATGTCGTTCTGCGCCCCGGGAGCGGTGCCGCCCTGGTGCCTCGCCGTCTGGGCTTGCGGCCTCGGGTCACGTGACTGCGCGGTGACGCGCCTGGGGGTGCCGTTCTGTTCTCTGCGAGCGGGACCGTCCCGGTGTCTCGCCGCCGGGGCGTGCGGTCAGCGCCGCGTCACCCCAGGCCACGTGACGGGGCGGCCGTGCGTCTGGGGGCGCTGTTCTGTGCCTCGGGGGGCGGTGCCGCCTCGGTGCCTCGCGCGGCCTCGGATCACGTGACTGTGCGGCGACCGCAGGGGGTGCCGTTCTGTTCCCTGCGAGCGGGACCGTCCTGGTGTCTCGCCGCCGGGGCGTGCGGCCAGTGCGTCAGCACCCCGGGCCACGTGACGGGGCGGCCGTGCGTCTGGGGACGCTGTTCTGTGCCTCAGGGGGCGGTGTCGCCTCGGTGCCTCGCGGCCTGGGTCTGCGGCCACTGTGTCGTGGCCTCGGGCCACGTGACTGCGCGGCGACGCGCTTGGGGGTACCGGCTGCGCCTCGGCGGGCGGGGCTGTCTCGCCGTCCGGGCCGGCGGGCACCGTGTCGTCGGGTCGAGGCCCGTGGCGACGTGGCCGTGTGCCCGGGCGTGCCGTTCTGGGGAGTTTTGCCGCGAGCAGTGTCGCCTCGCCGCCTGGGCCTGCGGCTACCGTGTCGTGGCCTCGGGGCACGTGGCGGCGCGGCACTGGGGAGTTCGCCGGAAGCCGGGCCGCCCCGCCGCCCCGGCTCCCGAGCGCGGTCGCGACCGGCGCCCCGGCCCCGGCCCCCGCCCCGCAGGTGGCCTCGGGAGGGACCGCCACGGGCGGCCTGCGGACATCAGTAGCCGCCGCGCCCCGGCCGGGCCCGCGCCGCCCCCTCGAACGGAGCCGGTGCAGGGCGGCCGGACCGGCGGCGGGTGCTCGGCGGCGAGGCCGCCCTGTGCCGCCTCGGCCACCGTGCGCGACGGCCCCGGCAACCGTGTGTGGCGGCCGTCGCGCCGGGTAGGCGCACCGACAGGGGCGCCGACCGGCCGTGGAGGAGGACGTGACCGCGCTGTTCGCCGACCGCAGGGACGCCGGGCGCAGGCTGGCCCGGCGGACGAGTGCGTACCTGGGTGCCCGCGCGGGGGAGCGGGCGGTCGTCGTCGGGCTGGCTCCGGGCGGTGTCGCGGTGGCGGCCGAGGTCGCGCGGGCGCTGGCGGCCCCGCTGGACGTGGTGGTGGCCCGCCCGCTCAACGCGCCCGGCAACGGCACCCCGCTCGGCGCGCTCGCCGACGAGTGCCCGCCGGTGCTGAACCGCCGGATGATGCGCGCGCTCCGGCTGCGGGAGGAGGACCTCGACGCCGAGGTGGCCCACCAGCGGGTGGAACTGCACCGGCTGGAGAAGCTGTACCGGGACCGCAGACCGGCGCTGCCGGTGGACGGGCGGACGGTGGTGCTGGTCACCGACGGGGTGGTGTACGGCCCGGTCGCCCCGGCCGCGGTGCGGGCGCTGCGCGGCTGCGGCCCGGACCGGCTGGTGCTGGCCGCCCCGGTGTGCGACGCCCGCTCGGCGGCGGTGCTGCGCCGGGTCGTCGACGTGCTGCTCTGTCTGCGCGAGACGACCTATCTGCACGCGGTGGGCCCCTGGTACGGCGACTTCCGTGACGTGACCGACCGCGAGGTGGCGGTCCTGCTGCGCCGGCCGCCGGGCCGGACCCCGGGGTGAGGGGTCAGATCCCCGTGGCCGGGAGCAGCAGCAGACGTTCGGGGTCGAACGGCATCCAGGCCGGGGCCTCGCCGCGTCCCATCGCGCGGACGCGGCACCAGGGCGGGGCGCCGGCCGGGCGCCACCAGGCGTTGATCCGGCCCACCGCCCAGCTGCCGTCCGCCCGGGTGATCTGGACCGGCTGGTAGGCGGGCTCGACCTCGTGCTCCGGCGGCCGCCAGCCGGGTGCGGCGGGCGGGCGGGACGTTGCGGTGTACTGCCCGGGATGGTCTGCCATGTCTCCCCCTCCTGGGTGGGCGGTGGAGGTCAACTCTACAGGCGTGTAGTAGTTCGTGGGAGTCCGATGGGTGAAATTCGGTCGAGCGGCCGGTGCCGGACGCGTAGGGTCCGGTGCCGCGCGGGAGTCCGGGGCTCCGGCGCCGCGGCCGGCGGCGACGACGTCCGGGACAGGGGGGAGTTCCGTGGCGGGCGGGTGGGGTGTCGTGCTGGTGCTGGGCCTGGTGGTCCTGGTGGGATCGTCCGTGCAGCGGCTGGCGGGCGTCGGCTTCGCGCTGGTCGCGGGACCGGCGCTGGTCCTGCTGCTGGGGCCGGGGGACGGGGTGACGCTGTCCAACTGCGCGGCCGGCGTCATCAGCGCGATCGGACTGGCCGACAGCTGGCGGCAGGTGCGGCTCGCCCGGATGCTGCCGCTGATCGGCGCGGCCGCGTGCACCGTTCCGGCCGGTGCCTGGACGGCCGCCCGGGTGCCGGCGCCCGCCCTGCTGATCGGGATCGGACTGCTGGTCAGCGCGGCGGCGCTGCTGGTGATCCGCGGGGTGCGGGCCTCCGGGCTGCGCGGCGTGCGCGGCGCCCTGGCGGCCGGTGCGGCCAGCGGGTTCATGAACTCCGCCGCCGGGGTCGGCGGTCCGGCCGTCTCGCTGTACGCGGTGAACACGGGCTGGAGCGCCCGGGAGTTCGTGCCCAACGCCCAGTTCTACGGGGTGGCCGTCAACCTCTTCTCGCTGGCGGCCAAGGGGGTGCCGCACCTCGCGGTGCCCGCGTGGTCGACGACGGCGGCCGGGATCGTGCTCGGCGCGGGCCTCGGCAAGGTGCTGGCGGAGCGGGTGGCCGAGCGCCGGGCCCGCACGGTGGTGCTGGCCCTGGCGCTGGCCGGCGGCCTGGCCACCCTCGGCAAGGGGCTCGGGGAGCTCTGAGCGTGCGACGGGTCGCCCCCGGTTCCGGTGTCACGGCCGCCGTCGGAGGGCAGGCTGGGTCCGTGCTGCTCCGCATCGAAGCCGTCGACCTTCCGGGCCGGTCCTGCCCGGCCGCCCCGGGGTTCCCCGGCTACCGGGACGTCCACGTCGCCGTCCAGCGGCGCGACCGCCCCGGCGAACTCCTCGATCCGCAGCCCGGTGACGCGCTGTCGGCGGGCTGGACACTGGAGTGCACGGCGAGCCCCGTCTCCGGCGGCATCGACCTCAGGGGTCCGTGGATCCAGGGCCGGCCCGGGCAGCGCTTCGTCTACCTGGTGTGGGGCACGGCCGGGCGCGCGGGTGGCTTCACGATGTTCCGGCGGGCCAAGCTCATGCTCGACGCCGTCGACCGGCAGGTGCTCGCCGAGGCCGTGGCGGCCGGGCGGCTGGTCGCCCGCCTCGGCCTGACGGACGCCGAGGGGCAGCCGCTCTGCGCGGCCGTCCGGCCCCCGGCCGTGGTGTGGACGGCCGGAGCCTGACGCCCGGTCACCCGCCCGACGACCCGCCCGGCCGCTCACCGGCCCCGGTCACCGGCCCCGTTTACCCGCCCCACATACCGGCCCCGGGTATAGTGACCGCATGTGTCCGGACGCCGCCCCACCCTCCCGCGACCGGCGTCGCCGTGGGGCCGGGGCGGCGCTGGTCCTGGTGCTGCTGACCGCCCTCGGGCTGATCGGCCACCACAGCCTGCCGCCCGGCGTCGTCCCGGCCCCGCACGCCGCGATGGCGGTGGCGATGCCGACGGCGCCCGCCCACGGGCACCCCGCCGGGCACCGGGCGTCGACCGTCGCCGAGCATCCCGCCCAGGCCTGTGCCGAGCACCGGGTCTGCTCCTCGACGGCGCCCGCGCGCGGCGTCCCGCTCGACGCCCCGCCGCCGTCCGGCCTCGCCGCCGCGGGCTCCGCCGACCCGGCGCCGCACCGCCCGGCCCCCGCACCCGGCATCCCGTGGCCGGGCGCGCCGCCACCCGATCTCGACACCCTCTCGGTCTCGCGCAGATAGGCGCCCGCACGGCGGCGGGGAGCGCACCCTCCCGCCGCCGGTCCGCCCCGTCCACCGGCACGGCCGTGCAGGCCGGTGCCGTCGCGCACTCACCCGAGAGACCACGATGTCCCGATTCACCGTCAACCGCCGTTCCCTGCTGCTCGCGGGCCTGGGCGCCGCCGGCGCCGGCCTGCTCGCCGCCTGCTCGGACACGGCCGGCACCCCGCCGCTCGTCGACCCGTCCGGCAGCCCCGTCGCCGAGGCCGAGGCCGGGCGGCGCGCCACCGGCCGCGAGCGCCCGGTGACCGTCACCGCGGCCGCCGCCACCGTCGAGCTGGGCGGCGGCCTCACCGCCCCGACCTGGACCTTCGGTGCCCTGCCGGGCACCGCCGTGCGCACCACGGCCGGCGACACCCTGGTCGCCACGCTGGACAACCGGCTGCCCGCGCCGACCTCCCTGCACTGGCACGGCCTGGCGCTGCGCAACGACATGGACGGCGTGCCGCCGGTCACCATGCGGCAGGTCGGCCCCGGCGGCAGCTTCACCTACCGCTTCGTCACCGACCGGCCGGGCACCTACTGGTTCCACCCGCACGTCGGCGTCCAGCTCGACCGGGGCCTGTACGCCCCGCTGATCGTCGAGGACCCGCAGGAGCCGCTGGGGTACGACGAGGAGTGGGTGGTCGTCCTGGACGACTGGCTGGACGGCGTCACCGGCACCCCCGACCAGGCGTTCGCCGAACTCCGCAAGGGGATGGGGGGCGGCAGCGGCGGCCACGACATGAGCGGGATGTCCGGCCACGACATGGGCGGCCACGGCACGGGCGGCACGGGCGCCCCCGCCGGTCAGCCGCCGTCGTTCATGCTCATGGGCGCCACCAGCGACCTGCTCGGCGGCGACGCCGGCGACGTCCGGTACGCGCACCACCTGGTGAACGGCCGGATCGCCGCCGACCCCGAGGTGTACCGCTCCTCGCCCGGCCGGCGGGTGCGGCTGCGGATCGTCAACGCGGGCGGCGACACCGCCTACCGCCTCGCCCTGGGCGGCCACCGGCTGACCGTCACCCACACCGACGGCTACCCGGTGCGGCACGAGGAGGCGGACGCCCTGCTGATCGGCATGGGCGAGCGCTACGACGCCCTGGTCACCCTCCAGGACGGCGTCTTCCCGCTGACCGCGCTCGCCGAGGGCAAGGGCGCCGCCGGCCGGGCCCTGGTCCGCACCGGCGCGGGCGAGGCGCCGGCGGCCACCGTCCGCCCCGCCGAGCTGGACGGCCGGATCCTCACCGCCGCCGAGCTGCGGGCCGCGGACGAGGTGCGCCTCCCGGCGCGCACCCCCGACCGCACCCACCGGATCGAGCTGACCGGCGGCATGGCGAAGTACGACTGGGCGCTCGACGGGCGGCCCTTCGACATGGCGGACCCGGCCGCCCGCCCGTTCCTGGTCGGTGGCGGCGAGCGCGTCCGCCTGGAGTTCGTCAACCGGACGCAGATGTGGCACCCGATGCACCTGCACGGCCACACCTTCCAGGTCGGGGAGCAGGGGCCGCGCAAGGACACCGTGATCGTGCTGCCCGGCCGGACGGTGACCTGCGACTTCGACGCCGACAACCCCGGCCGCTGGATGACGCACTGCCACAACGCCTACCACGGCGAGGCCGGGATGATGGGCCTTCTCGCCTACCGGGCCTGACCCGCCCCGTCGTTCCCGCTCCCGCCCCGCCCGCCGTGCACGCGAAGGCGAACGGGACCGGGACCGGGACCGGGAACGACGCGCGGGTCAGTCCTCCCGCACCACGACCGTGCACAGCCGCTTGGTCGCCCGGGTGAGCGCGACGTAGAGGTCGCGCTCACCCCCGGGGCGGGCGGCGGTGATGCCGTCGGGATCGACGACGATGGCCGTGTCGAACTCCAGGCCGCGGGCCTCGGACGCCGGCACCAGCCGGACCTGCCCGCCTCCGCCGGCCGCCGTCAGCGCCGCCGTCAACGCCGCCGTCAGCGCGGTGACCGACGCGTCCGGGCAGATCACCCCGATCAGCTCGCCGGGGTGGGCGGCCGCCTGGCCGTCCAGCTCCGCGCGCAGGACGCCGGGGAGCGCGGCGGGCGCCGCGCCGAGGGTGCGCGGCCGCTCGCCGTGCCGGATCGAGCCGACCGGCGGCTGGTCCGGGGCGATCCGGGCCAGCAGCTCGCGGGTGGCGGCCAGGATCTCCTCGGTGGTGCGGTAGCTGACGGTCAGGGTGCGCAGGTCGAAGCGCCGGCCGAGGTGCGGGGCCAGCGCCTCGTGCCAGTCGCGGGCGGTGGTCGCCGGACCGGCCTGGGCGAAGTCGCCGACCAGCGTCATCGACCGGCCGGGGCAGCGCCGCAGGACCATCCGCCACTGGAGCGCGGTGAACTCCTGCGCCTCGTCCACCACGACATGGCCGAAGGCCCGCGCCGGCGGGCCGTCGAGCAGCGCCGCCGCCTCGTCGAACAGCGGCAGGTCGGCGTCGGTCCACGGCGCCGCGGGGGCGCGCAGCAGCAGCGCACGCTCCTCGGCGGTGAACTCCGGCAGGTGCGCGGCCAGCGCGTCGGGGTCGCCCAGCAGGGCGTCCACCACCGCGCCGGGCGTCAGCCGCGGCCACAACCCCTCGACGGCGCGCTCGACGTGCGCGTCGTCGAGGAGTTCGGCCCGCATGGCGTCGCTGTCGAACCCGGGGCCGTCGTCGCCCGGCCCGGCCTCCAGACCCAGGTGACGCAGGTCCGCCGCCGCGGCCCGGTCCAGGTCGATGCCGGTCAGCTCGGCGACCTCGGCGTCGATCCGCTCCAGCGTCTCGGCGGCACCCCGGGCCAGCACCGCCGTCACGGCCTCCACCAGCAGCTCCTTGAACAGCCGGCGGGCCCGGTGGTGGGCGAGCCCGCCGACCCGGGCGGCGTCCCGCAGCCGGGCGACCTCTGCCCCCTCCAGCCGGACGTCCTCCTGCCCGACGCGGACCGCGAGGCCCCCGTCCGGCGCCTGCCGCGCGCGCACCACCGCGGCCAGCGCCCCGGCGAGCGCGGCGTCGCCCTTGAGCCGGGCCGCCCGCGGCCGCTCGACGGCCTCCACGGCCGGAGCGGTGACCTCGGCCGCCAGTTCGGCGCAGGTCGCGAGGACGACGTCGTTCTCGCCCAGCGAGGGCAGCACCTGCGAGATGTAGTCCAGGAACCGGGCGTTCGGCCCCAGCACCAGGACGCCCTGCTCGGCGGCCTTCGGGAAGGCGTAGAGCACGTAGGCGGCGCGGTGCAGCGCCACCACCGTCTTGCCGGTGCCCGGCCCGCCCTGGACGACGGTGACCCCGCGGTGCGGGGAGCGGACGATCGCGTCCTGCTCCGTCTGCAGCGTGGCCACCGCGGTGCCCATTCGCCCGGTGCGCCGCTCCTGGAGCGCGGCGGACAGCGGACCGTCGCCGACCACGTCCTCGGCGGTCGGCTCGGAACCGTCCAGCAGCTCGTCACTGACCCCGACGACGGCGCGCCGCGCCAGCCGCAGGTGCCGGCGCCGCCGCAGGCCCATCGGGTGCACCGGAGTGGCCTCGTAGAACGCGCGCGCCGCGTCCGCCCGCCAGTCGACCAGGGCCGGCAGCTCGTCCTCCTCGCGCTGCAGGCCCAGCCGGCCGATCCGCAGCGCCGTCCCGTCCGCCAGGTCGATCCGGCCGAACACCAGGCCGCCCTCGGCGCCTTCGAGGCGCCGCACCTCCCGGGTGAGCCGTTCGGCCGCCGACTGCCGCTCGTACGCCTCGCGGGCGCCGTCCGCCCGGGTCGCGAGCGTCACGGCGAGCTGCGCCCGGGTGTCGGCGAGCCGGTCGTCGAACAGGGCGGTGACGGCGGCCACCTCCGCCCGCTCCAGTTCCACCTGGCGTACCACGTTCTGCTCGGCCTGCGGCACAGGAAGTGCTCCCCTCTCGGTGTCGGCCTGTCACTATGCGTGGTCGCGCGGGGAAAGTAAATGTTGACTTGTAGACCGGAGTTGTGTCCCCCGACCGCGGTCCCGGCCCCGTCCCCGCCCCCGTCCGCGCCCCCGCAACGCGACCGACCGGGCACCCGGCCGCGCGGCGGCGGTCCGGGTGCCCGGTCGGCGGGAGGCGGTGCGCGCGGTGGTGCGGTGCGCGCGGGAGCCGGGTGGTCAGGACTCCTTGACGACCACGGTGTTGGCCGGCTTGTCGTGCAGCGCCTGCTGGAGCGGCTTGTCCCACAGCGGCCACAGCACGTTCAGCAGCGCGAAGAGCGAACCGAGGCAGTAGACCGCGTTCGGCAGCGTGTAGAGGGCAGCGCGGATCAGCAGCGAGTTCTCGGCGGGCTTGCCGCCGGTCGCGACCGAGACGACCCGCAGCTTCATGACCTTCTTGCCGACCGTCTGGCCGCCCTGGGTGAGCAGCATCGCGGCCTCGTAGCCGAAGGACAGCAGGGCCGCCAGGACGTAGTACAGGATCGAGGCGCCGATGACACCGAAGAGCACCACGGTGGGCACGAGCAGCACGCCGACGTCGATCAGCCGGGCGACCAGGCGCTCGCCGATCGGGGCGAGCGGACGGCCGCCGGGCACCGGCGAGCCGCCGAACGCGCCGGGCTGCGGGTGCCCGTGCGGCCAGGAGCCCTCCGGCGCGCCGTAGGGCTGCTGCGGGGGAGTGCCGTAGCCGTGCTGCCCGTACGGCTGCTGCTCCCCGAACGGCTGCCCGTAGGGGGCCTCCTGCTTGTACGGCTGCTCCTGCCCGCCGCCGTAGGGGTTCTGGTTCTGCTGACCGTGCGGGTTGTTCCCCTCGTAGGGGTTCTGGCCGTACCCGTTGGGGCCGTTGGTGCTCATCGTGGCTGGTTCCCTGCCTCGGCGACGGTGGTGTACGGCTGTTCTATCGAGCCCGCGTCCGCCGGGGGAAGGCCGATCGGCAAGTCGTTACCGATCAGGGGCATCGTTGTCGCCGAGCCGGGAGGCCGGGAGTCCGTTATGTTCGGAAATGCCGGAACAAGCCTGCGCCGCCCCCCGCGGCGGCCCGACCAGGGAGACGGGAATGACCGGTGCACCCGAACCCATCAGCGAGGCCGGCCGCAGCACGCTGGAGCGGGAACTCGCCGAACTGCGCACGGAACGCGATGCCGTCGCCGACACCCTGCGCGGCGGCGAGGACGTCGGCGACCGGGCCGATCAGGCCGACGAACTGCAACGGGCCGACCAGCTCGACCGGTTGGACGACCGGATCGCCGGAATCGAGGGGCGGCTGCGCGAGGCGGCCGCCGCCGGGGCGCCGAGCACCGAGAGCGTCGGCGTCGGCAGCACGGTGACCCTGCGCTTCGCGGACGCCGACGAGATGACCGTCCGGATCGGTGAACTCGCCGAGGAACTGGATCCGGAGCTGGTCACCGCGGACAGCCCGCTCGGCAAGGTGCTGCTCGGTCGCCGGGCCGGCGAGACCGTCGAGTACGAGGCGCCCGGCGGCCGGACGACGGCGCTCGTCGTGTCGATCGGGAGCACGTAGACCTGCGGCACGCCCCTGGCCTCCGGCCCGCCTCAGGCCCGCGGCACGTCCTGGAAACGGCCCGGGACCCAGAGCGGTACCGGGGCGTCGGGCGCCATGTGTCGGGCCGCGTCGGCGTCCAGGGCGGCCAGGGCCAGGCCCCGGTCGCCGTCGGTGAGCTCCGCCAGCGCGGCGGCGGCGGAGCGCGCGCAGGCCAGGACCAGCGCCAGCAGGTCCTGGCGGCGGCAGTGCTCCCGGACGTAGGCCGCGGACCGCTCGGCGACGTACCCGGCGTGGGCCTCGCGTTCGGCGTCGCCGGCCGGGCCGCTCCCGGCGGTGGCCGCGCGGACCCCGTGCCAGAGCAGGACCAGTGCGGCCGGCTCGGCCGGGTGGGACACCTCGGCGAGCCGCGCCCGGTCGCGGGCCTCGGCCGACTCGCGGCCCAGCCGTTCCAGGGCGGCCGGGCCGTCCCCGTCGTGGCGCCGCAGCACCAGCTCCGCCGCCCGCCGCACCACGGCCCGCAGCACGGTCTCGGCCGGCACCCGGAGGCCGGGCGCCGCGGGGTCGGCGAAGGCCAGCCACGCGTCGGCGAACGAGGCCGCCCGCAGCTGTCCCAGCCACGGCGCGGCGCCGGCCGCGGGCGCCAGCCGTTCCTCGACGGCGAGGCGGATCAGCCCGACGCCGATGAGGTCCGGCGCGCTCGCGTCCGGTCCCAGCCCGATCAGTTTGGTCCCCACGGCGTACCCCCCGGTCAGCGGTCGTCACTCTGCCGGGTCATCCCATCACAGTGCGGCGCGGTCGCACGGGATCGTGGCGCCGATGAGACGTACGACACGCGGGGGAGCGCCGGAGGGGCGCCGCTGGTCAGGCCCGTTCGGCTGCCTCGTCGGGCTCGGCGGCCTCGTCGGCGTTGCCGGTCCCGGCGGTCCCGGCGGTCCCGGCGGGCTCGTCGGGCTCGTCGGCCCGCTCGGGCTCCGGGTCGCGGCGCTCGAAGGGCGAGGGCACCGGGAAGTAGGCGCGCAGGAACTCCGTGACGGCCTGCTCCTGCTCCTCGGGCGACAGCAGGTCGCGGGTGCCGTCGGCGAGGCAGAAGTAGTCCGCCCAGCGCTCCTCGTGCAGCTGGGCGAGCCGGCCGAGGTCCTCGGTGCTGTCGGTGACGAAGTAGCCGTCGTAGAGGTGGCCCTCGACGGTGCGGGCCGTGGCGTGGCCGTAGTGGATGGCCAGGGTGACCGGCGCGAGGTCGGCGGCCGAGCGGAACGGCGAGCGGACGGTGTCGTGCAGCTCGTCCGCGAACCGCTCCGCGCTCTCGGCGAGCACGCTGCGCCGCAGCGGGTGCGGCGAGTGCTTGAGGGTGCGCGGGTAGGTCTTGCCGACGGCGGCGGCCAGCGCGGCCCGGGTGTTCTTCTGCGCGGCGACGTACACCGACTCGCCGGGCTCGGCCCCGCCGGGCGGGATGATCCGGTTGTCGGGGAAGTACCGGGGCATGCCGTTGCCGAGGAAGAAGTCCTCCGGGACGAGCGGGCGGCCGAGGAAGACGTCGTCGTTGAGGTAGAGGAAGTGCTCGGCGAGGTCCGGGACGAGGTGCAGCCGGGTCTCGATGGCGTGGGAGTTGAACACCGGGCCCGCGTCGGTGCCGGCGAACAGCACCCGGTGCGGGACGACGGTCAGGCCCGGGTGGGCGGTGTCCAGCCAGTGCGGTGTCTGGTCGTCGGTGACCAGGTGGATCCGGCGGATCCACGGCGCGTGCGCGGCCAGGGCGCGCAGGCAGTAGCGCAGCTCGTCGCGGTTGCGGAAGCGCTGGTCGGCGTCGCCGGCGATGCCGCTCTCGGCGACGCCGTCCTCCTCCGCGATCGGGGCGGCGGTGTGCGCGAGCCGGGCGCGGGCGGCGGCCCGGCGCTCCTGCCAGCCCGGGTCGGCGTCGTCGACCCAGGTGATCACGGCGTCGACCGGGAAGTCGACCTGCTCGGGCAGCGAGGCCGCGAAGACGTCGAGCAGGGGGTAGGGCCGGCCGCCGACGGTGGTGGTGGCGGTGGCCTCCAGCGAGGGCACCCACCAGCCGAAGGGCGTTTCGTCGATCGCCGCTATGGCGCCCTCGGAGGGCGCGGCGGAGTCCCAGAACTCGACGTCGCAGCCGGTCTCGGGGCCGTACAGCAGGGTGCCGAGCACCGCCGGGCGGTAGATCCGCACGCCCTTGACCCGGTCCGCCGGCCAGATCGGCCCGGCCTGCTCGCCGGCCCGCTCGCCGTCCTGCTCCTCGCCGTCGCGCTCGGCCGCCTCCCGGTCCTCCGCGTCCGGCGCGGGCTCCGCCGCCGCCTCCAGCAGGCCGACCGCGCCGGGCAGCTGCTCGGCGAGCACGGTGGTGAGGGTCCGCCCGTGCTCCAGGAGACCGGCGTAGACGGCCTGGCCGGCGAACGCGGCGGCCAGCGCCTCCAGCACCGCCGTCCGGTCGCCCGGGCGGATCGCCAGCCGGTGCCGCGGGTGGCGGTCGGGCACGATGCCGTGCGCGAGGCCGGCCGTCCGCAGCGCCGCGCTCACCTCGGCCAGGTTGCCGTCGCGGCGGTCGCCGGGCAGCAGCGTCCGGCGCGGTTCGGCCAGGTGCTCGCGGTGGCGGACGACCCCCGGGACCGTGCCGAGCAGCTCCGCCTCCCGGGCGGCCCGCTCCTCGCCGAGCCGCTCGTACGGCGACCGGGGCTCCTCCTGGGCGGCGTCCTCGGGCTCGACCTGCGCAACCGGCGCGACCGGCTCGTGCGCGGCCTCGTGCGCAGCCTCGGCAACGTCCTTGTGCGCGGCCTCCGGCGCGACCTCCTCCGGCGCCCCGGCGGCCGGCCCGGCAGGCGTGCCGCCGACGGGCCGGTTGCGACGGGCCAGCGCGGCCAGCGGGCGCATCTTGGCCGCGAAATCGGCCGGACGGATCGGCAAAGGGAACTCCAGGGCTCTCGGTACTGGTGTCAGGCGTTTCACGTCCCCCGAAAAGCTGCCGGTCTCTGCTCCGCTCCTCCGGCTCTCTTCCTCGCCTCTTCTTCTTCGCGACCGGCTCACCCGTGCACCCGACGGGGGCGCAGGTGGGACGGGCTTCCGGTCCGCACGAGATCGTATGCGACCAGGCGAATTCTGTGTTGAGCCATGGTAACAATCGCATGTCTTTTCGGCTCTGCGAGGCGTCGCCCGGGGAGTGCCGTCCGTGGTGAATGGTGTGCGACCGGCCTGAGGGCCCGTCATCGGTTCGCCGATTCACCGGATCTGTCCTGCCGTCGCGATCCGGCTTTCCGCCACCTTTGTCCTGTCGTGACCCGGCCATTGCCCGGGGTTGACGTCCGTGTCCGCCTGCCGGGAGCGACTCTCGTCGGCCTGCATATGCAGGTGGTCGACATATGCCGAGAGTTGTCCTATGGTGTTCGCCAGGCGGGCGGCCGGCTCCGGAGAACGGACGAGCCGTGGGGGGTGTGGGCGCCCGCCGCACCCGCGTGGTCCGGCAGACGGCCGGGCCCTTCGCTTCCTGTGGGAGGACCGCAGTGCACCACCGTTCCCGTTCGCCCAAGTTGCTCGGCACGGCGATCGCCGCCGTCCTGGGCCTCGGCCTGGGCATGCCGACCGCGTCCGCCGTCCCGTCCGCCGACCCCGACCCCGTTCCGGGCCTGGTCGCCGGATCGGACACCGCCGCCCCGCAGCTGGTCACCGGCCTGGCCGAGGCGGCCCCCGGCGCGACCCCGGCCGACGCGGCGCGGGCCCACCTGGCCGCCCACCGGGACCGTTACCAGGTCGACCCCGCCCAGCTGGTGGAGACCGGGACGGAGCGCGCCGCCGACGGCCGCCGCACCGTCAGGTTCGCGCAGCAGTACGGCGGCCTCCCGGTCTTCGGGGCCGCCTACCTCGTCCACCTGGTCGGCGAGGGCG
Source organism: Kitasatospora sp. NPDC059462 (assembly GCF_042749955.1). Classification (NCBI taxonomy): domain Bacteria; kingdom Bacillati; phylum Actinomycetota; class Actinomycetes; order Kitasatosporales; family Streptomycetaceae; genus Kitasatospora; species Kitasatospora sp. NPDC059462. Next base: position 26,319 of record NZ_JBHYUU010000054.1, read on the forward strand.
AGGGGCAGCGCGTCGAGTCGGTCGGCGGCAAGTACTTCACCGGGCTCGCCGCCCCGACCGCGCAGAGCGTCCCGGACGCGGTGCTGCGCGAGCTCGCGCTCGGCGCGGTCGAGGACCCGGTCGCACGGCAGGCCGCGACGGCCGAGGACCACGGCCTGGTGGTGCTGCCCGGCGGCACCGGCCGGCTCGCCCGCCACTTCACCGTGCGCGGCGCCGACGCGGCCGCAGGGGAGGCGAAGGCGCGCGCCGTGTTCGTGGACGCCACCGTCGGCGCGGTCGCGCTCGCCTACGAGGTCCGCGCCCCGCAGCTGCCGGCCGCGCAGGCCGCCGGGTCCGCCGGTGCCGCAGGGGCCCCCGAGCCGGCGGTCGGCACCGCTCCGGACGTCCACGGCAACCCCGTGCAGGTGAACATCGGCCGCCTCCCGGACGGCAGTTACCAGCTCACCGACCTCACCCGCCCCGCCACCATCACCACCTATGACGCGGAGGGGCGCGAATACCTGGAGGTCAGGGGCAGGATGCCGGCCGGGGTCCAGCCCGCGGCCTCCGCGACGCCGGACTTCCCCGCCTCGGCGGCCGCCACCGGCGCCGCCAACGCGCACATCAACGCCGGGCTCGTGTACGACTTCTACCGCGACCGGCTCGGGCGCCAGGGCATCGACGGCCAGAACGGCCCGATCATCGCGATGGTCAACGCGACCAGCTTCGGCAAGCCGATGCGCAACGCCGCCTGGGACGGCCAGAAGATGATCTACGGCAGCGGGGGTGCCAAGGAGTTCCCCTTCGCCGTGGCGATCGACGTGGCCGGCCACGAGATGACCCACGGCGTGGTCGAGAAGACGGCCGGGCTGATCATGATAGGGCAGTCCGGGGCCCTGGACGAGGCGGTCTCCGACTACTTCGGCAACGCCATCGAGGTGACCGCCCGGGGCCTGTCGATGGACGACCCCCGCGCCGCCCTGCTGGGTGAGAGCCTCTGCCGCACCGGAACCCCGGAGGCCTGCGCGGACCGGCGGCTGGACGACGGCCGCACGACGGTCGCCGACTACGTGGGCGCCCCCTACAGCGTCGACAGCGGCGGGGCGCACCTCAACTCCACCATCATGGGCGGGGCGCTGTGGGACATCCGGCGCACCCTGGACCCGCTGACCGCCGACCGTCTGGTCTACCGGGCGCTCAGCGAGTACCTCACCCCGCTGGACGGCTTCGTCGAGGCCCGCAACGCGGTGCTCGCGGCGGGCCGGTCGATGGGCCTGTCCCGTGCCCAGCTGCGATCCGTCGCCGGCGCCTTCGACGCGCACGGGATCAAGGAGGGCTGGCAGCGCCGGATCGGCGTGGACAGCCGGCTGGTGCTGGGCGACGTCGCCGGCGGGCTCGTCGCGCCGGCCGTCGCCGACGGCCGCTGGGTGGCGGCCACCACCGGCCACGGCTTCGGCGGCGTCCTCGGCGTCGTCGCCGGAACCGTCGGCAGCTCCGCCGAACCCGTGCGGCTCAGCCCGGACGACGGCCGCTCGCACGCCTGGCCCGCGACCGACGGCACGACCGCCGCGTGGACGACCCTGGGCGGGCTCCCCGGCGGCGGCTGGGGCGCCGAGGTGCTGGCCCGCCCGCTGGACGGCGGACCGCTGCGCAGCGTCTACACCGGCCCGAACCAGCAGGTCTCGGACGTCCAGGTCTCCGGAGGGACCATCGCCTTCCGGTTGGCCGACTTCGCCACCCACCGGGCGCTGCCCGCGATCTCGGTGAACGGCGGCCCGGTGGTGCAGATCCCGCTGGCCGACGGCCATGCCGCCTCCTCGGTCACCCTCCAGGGCGGACTGCTGGGCTGGACCGAGATCTGGACGTCCGGTGAGCGGACCGTGTTCGCGCCGACCGTCTACTCGATCGCCACCGGCCGGGTCGTCGCCCAGTACGTGCTGGGTGACGGCGAGGGCGCCCCCGCCGTCCGGGCCGAGCAGACCCGGCTGGCCGGCGACCGGCTGTACTGGGTGGAGCAGCCCGACGACAAGAGCACGGGCAGCTCGATCCGCTCCGGCGCCGTGGACGGCTCCGGGGTGAGCGAGGTGCTCACCGGCACCACCGCCGACCTGCGCCGGATCGAGAGCTTCACCGTCTCCGACAAGGCCGTCACCTTCGTCCACGCCTTCGAGGAGCCGAACGGCCCCGTGCACAACGCCGACCTGCCGAAGCTCTGGCAGCTCCCGCTGGCCGGCGGCACCCCCCGGCGGGTCTCCTGCAACCGCGGCGGCCAGTACGTCCCGGCGGCCGACCGGGGCACCCGGGTGCTCTGGCTGGACGCCACGGCCGGCCGCACCGACCTGGTCGTGCGCGAGCGTCCGACCGGCACCTGCTGACCGGAGGGACGGCTGCCCCGGGGTCCGACCCACGGCGCCGACCCCGCGCCCGGACCCCGTCCGCCCCCTTGGTCGCCCGCCCGGCCGCTGCCTGCCCCCCGCGGCCCGGGGGGCCCCGTCCGTCGCGCCCCCCGGCCCCCGCCCCGCCCCACCCCGCCCCGCCCCCGGTGCCCCGCTGCCCGCTCCGGCGGATTGCCGGGGTGGGGGTGGGGCACCCGCCGGGGTGTCCGGTGCCACGGAGCGCCGGTGCGGAGGTGGCGGTCATGGACGGTCAAGGTCTGTCGAGCCGGGAGCGGCGCGTTCTGGCGGAGATCGAGGCGGGGCTGCGCGCGGACCGGCGGCTGGAGCAGCGGCTGCGGACGATGCGGTTCGTGCTGCCGGGCGGCGCGGGCCGGGCGCTGGACGCCGCCGCCCGGGTGCCGGGGTCGGTGCCGGTGCTGCCGGCGGCGCTCTCGCTCGGGCTGCTGCTGGTCGGCACGACGGTGCACACGGCGCTCGCCGTGGCGCTGTACTCCGTGGTGTGGCTGCCCACGGCCGTGCTGCTGCTCGCCCGGGGGACGAGGGCGGGGCCGCGCCGGATCCGTGTCCGTCGCGGCCGGTGAGCGCGGGGGTGGGGCGCGGGGGTGGGGCGCGGGGCGGAGAGGAAGTCCGGGCAGATCGGTATCAATCGCCGCATTCCGGGTACCACTGTCATCGGAGTGGCCGTGGTGCACCGACGCCGGCCGTTCCCGCGCCCGTCGGGCGCCACCTGGACCGTCGCTTGAAGAAGCCGGGCAGAGGTCTTCGGGAAGAGGAGCCGCGGTGCGTGCGGGAGTTCCCGCCCGCCGTCCCTCGCGGCCCAGGCGTTCCCGCTCCCTGGAGAACAGCCGTGTCCATGTCGACACTCCCAACCGGCCCGTGCGCCGACCCCCCGTCCGCCCCGCCGTCCGCCCCGCCCACCGCGCCGTCCGCCCTGCCGGACGCCCTGCCGCCGGACCTGCCCCCGCGCCCGAGCGAGGCGCAGCTGCGGGTGATGGGCAAGACCGAGGCCCGTGAACTCAGCGACGCGCTCTTCGAGCGGCTCGGCGGGCTGCCCCGCGAGTCGCACGCCTACAGCTACGTCCGCGGGACCATCATCGAACTCAACATGCCGCTGGTGCGGTTCATCGCCGGTCGCTTCCGCCACCGTCCGGAGGACATGGACGACATCCTCCAGGTCGGCACCGTCGGACTGATCAAGGCGGTCGACGGCTACGACCCGGAGCGCGGGGTGGAGTTCGTGACCTACGCCATCCCCACCATCGCCGGCGAGATCAAGCGGTTCTTCCGGGACACCTCCTGGCCGGTCCGGGTGCCGCGCCGGATGCAGGAGTTCTACCTGACCGTCGCCCGCGGCTCCGACCGGCTGGAGCAGCGGCTCGGCCGCCTGCCGCACCCCGAGGAGATCGCCGAGGACCTGCACCTCACCGTCGACGAGGTCGTCGAGGGGCTGGTCGCCGGCCGGGTCTACCGGCCCAACTCGCTGGACGCGCTGCGCGACCAGGACACCGACGAGTCCGGCAGCGCGCTGCTGGACCGGCTCGGCTCCTGCGACCCCGGCATCGAGCTGGCCGAGTTCCGCACCGCCGTGCGCCCGCTGCTCGGACAGCTGCCGCGCCGCGAGCAGGTGGTGCTCAAGCTGCGCTTCTGGGAGGACCGGACGCAGTCGGAGATCGCCGAGCGGATCGGCGTCTCGCAGATGCACGTCTCACGGCTGCTCTCGGCCACCCTCGCGCACCTGCGCGAGCAACTGGAGGACCGGGCGGCGGACGGCCCGTCGGACGCTCCGTCCGGGCCCGGCTGACAACCCGCACCCCTCCGGGCGTTTCCGGCCCCCCGCAGCGGTTAGCCGCGCTGCGGGGGGCCGTCGGCGTGAAGGAGGAGAAGCACCGTGTCACCGCAGGGTCCGACCCCGCCGGCGGCACCGTCACCCCCGGCGCCGACGGCGCACCCGGCCACGGGCTGCGCCTCGCCCCCGCGCGCGCGGCCCCCTACCGGACCGCGTGAGCCCAGGTGCCGCCACCACCCGGCACCGTGCACCCCGAGGAGCACCCGCGATGACCCGCCACCAGCCCCGACCGCCCGCCGACACCACGACCGTGCCGGACGAATCCGCCGGACTCGCCGTCCGCCTCCGGCCGTGGGCCCGCGGCAGCGTCCTCGCCCTGCACGGCGAACTCGACCTGGACTCCGTCGCCGTCCTGCGCCGGGCCCTGGACCGCGCGCTCGCCGTCCCCGGCACCGTCGTGGTGATCGACTGCGGCGACCTCGCGTTCTGCGACTCCACCGGCGTCGGCGCGCTGCTGGAGGCCGCCGCCCGCGCGGCCGGCTTCGGCAGCCGCGTGGAACTCGCCCGCCCCCGGCCGCTGGTCCGCCGGGTGCTCGAACTCACCGGCGCCACCGAAGCGTTCGCCGTCCACGACACCGCGCCACCTTAGGCCCCCCAGGAGGATCCGATGACCACCACCCCGGCGGCGCTCTTCGACGTCGACGGAACGCTGCTCGACACCACCTACCTGCACACCCTCGCCTGGTGGGAGGCCCTGCGCCAGTACGACCGCGCCGTCCCCGCCGTCCGGGTGCACCGGGCCGTCGGCATGGGCGCCGACCGGCTGCTCGACCACCTGCTCGGCGAGGACCGCGACCGCGCCGACGACCAGGCCGTCACGGCCGCCCACGACGCCCTCTACGCCCGGTACTGGCCCGTGGTGCGCCCGCTGCCCGACGCCGCCGAACTGCTGCGCTCCTGCGCCCGCCGCGGCTGGCGGGTGGTCCTGGCCAGCTCCGCGTCCCAGCGCGAGCTGACCGCGCTGCGCACCGCGCTGGGCGCCGACGAGGTGATCGCCGCGGTCACCACCGCCGATGACGTCGCCGCCACCAAACCCGAGCCCGACCTCGTCCGCGCCGCCCTCGACCGGGCCGAGAGCGCCCCCGAGCTGGCGGTGTTCGTCGGCGACACGCTCTGGGACGTCACCGCCGCCGCCCGGGCCGGGGTGCCGTGCGTGGCCGTCGAGAGCGGCGGGCACTCCGCCCAGGACCTGCTCGGCGCCGGCGCCGTCGAGGTCCACGCCGACACCGGGGACCTGCTGGCCGGCCTGGACACCAGCCTGCTCGCCCGCCCGCCGGTCCCCGGCTGAGCCGCCCCGGCCGCGCGGCGCGGACCGCGTCCGCTCGACCCGGCCGGGTCCGCACCGCGATACTGGAAGTCCGGGCGGGTCCGCCCGTCCGGAGGTCCCGCGTGCGCGCCGGGGTGTCCGGCAGACGGCACCGGGTACGCGTGGCGGAACCCCATCGACACCGGGGAGACCGTCATGCAGCCCGCCGTTCTCCAGCCCCTCCTCCTCCGGCCGCGTTCCCGGCCCCGCCCCGACCGGCCCTGCCCCGACCGGCCCGGAGCCGTCCCGCGCGGGCAGGAGTGACCGTGCCCGGCCCGTCCTCCACCGCGGGGCAGGACCCCCCGCGCCCGGCCACCACGCCGGGTGCCGAGGAGACCGCCGTGCTGCGCGAGGCCGTGGACCGGCTGCGCACCGAGGCCGAGGGGCTGCGCCGCGCGATGCGCAGCCGCGGCGTCATCGAGCAGGCCAAGGGGATGCTCACCGAACGGCTCGGCTGCACCCCCGACGAAGCCTTCGCGTACCTGGTGCACCTCTCCCAGGACACCAACCGCAAGGTGGTCGACCTCGCCGCCGGCCTGGTGGGCGTCGCCGCACCGCCGCCCGAGGACGCCGCGGCGCCACGGGACGGCGAACGGGCCCCGGCCGGGCCGCCGCTGCCGGAGGGCGAGGAACCGGCCGCCGCCTTCCCGGAGCAGCCCGAACCGCCCCGGCCCCTGCCGCACCCGCCGGGCGGGGCGGCCCGCGCCCGGGTCCAGGACCTCGCGGCGCTCTTCCACCTGGCCTCCTCGGCGCTGGCGAGCGCCGACACCCCCGAGGACCTCGCCCGGGTGCTGCACGAGGTCGCCCTCGCCCCCGTCGGCGTCATCGCGGTCGTGCTCGGCCTGCTGGAGCCGGACGGCGCCCTCGCCCTGGTCGCCGGCCACGGCGTTCCCGCCCAGCGGCTCAGCCAGTGGCGCCGGATCCCGCCGGAGACCGGTGTGCCCCTGGTCTCGGCCGCCCACGGCGGCGGCATGGTCTGGGAGTTCGACCCTCCGGAGGGCGACGCCGGCCGGCCGGTCACCGGCCGCATCGTCCCCGGCCGCAGCGCCTGCGCCGTCCCGCTGCACCACGCCGGGCGGATCATCGGCGCGATGAGCCTCGGCTGGGCCGGCCCGGCGGAGCAGGCCCGCTCCGCCACCCGGTACGTCAACGCGCTGGCGGGCCCGGTGGGCGTGAACCTGCTGCGGGTGGCGGCGGGCGACGGCGGCGAGCCGGCGCTCCCCGTCCCCGGCGGCGAGGCCTGGCTGCGCGGCGTCCTGGACGCCACCTTCTCCCCGGTCCTGGCGCTCTCCGCGGTCCGCCCGGGCGGTCGCGGCGGGCCGGTCACCGACCTGCGCGTCGCCTACGCCAACCGGGCCGCCGTCGGCCCCGGCCCGTCCGCCCAGGGCCGGCGCCTCAGTGAACTGCACCCGGGCCTGGTGGCCACCGGGACGTTCGCCCGGATCCTGCGGGCCGCCGTCGAGGCCGTCCCGCACGAGGGCCCCGCCGAGGGTTTCAGCCAGGGCACCGGCGGGCCGGAACGGGCCGTGACGATCCGCGCCACCCCCTTCCTGGACGGCCTGCTGCTCACCTGGCGCCCGCGCCGCGGCCCGGTCGAACGCGCGGCCCACCTGGCCGAGGCGCAACGGCTCTCGGGCGTGGGCAGCTTCCGCTGGTCGACCGGCGACCCCGGACCGGACTGCTCCCGGGAGGCCCTGCGGCTGCTCGGCCTCGGCGGCGGGCAGCCGGCCGTGGTGCCGCTCGCCGGGCTGCTGCACCGGGTGTGCCCCGAGGACCGGCCCGCCGCGGGCCTGCTGGTCCGCCGGCTGCTGGCCGGCCAGCACCTGGCCACCCTGGAGTTCGGCGTGGTCGGCGCGCCCGGCGCCGCCCCGCGCGTCCTGCGGGTCGTCGCCGAGTCGCTCGCCGATCCCGGCGGCGGCCGGGCGCGCACCGTGAACGGCGTCGTCGAGGACGTCACCGGAAGGCGTCACGCCGACGACCAGCTCACCGCCGTCCGGTCCCGCCTCGCCGAGCAGCGGCGCCGGGCCGCCGCCGAGCACCGGGCCGCGCGGGCCCTGCGGACCGCGCTGACGGCGGCGTCGTCCGTCGCCGAGCCGGAGACCGGAGGGCCGGAGAGCGCCGTCCGCCCCCTCCGCGGCGCCGAGAACCCCCGTTCGGCGGGGGACCTGTGCGACCTGCTGCGGCTGCCCGGCGGCCGCTACCTGCTGGCGGTCGGCGGCGTCGGCCGCCGCGGCCCGGTCGCCGCCGTCCGGGCGGGCGAGGTCCGCAACGGCCTGCGCGCCCTCGCCCACACCGGGGCCGGCCCGGCCGAACTGCTCGACGTGCTCAACGCCATGCTCGGCGAGCACAACGGCCACCGCACGGTCGGCGCCGTCTGCGCCCTCTACGACCCGCGCGCCGGTGAACTGCTGTGGACCGCCGCCGACGAGGTGCCCCCGCTGCTCCTGCGCGACGGCGGGGCCGCCTTCGCCCCCGGCCCCGTCGGCCCCGCCCTCGGCGCCCGCCCCGGGGCCCGGTACGACCAGTCCGACCTGAGCCTGCGGCCGGGCGACGTCCTCCTGTTCGCCACCCTCGGCCGGCCGGTGCACGCCCCGGCCGCCGACCGCACGGCCCGCCTGCTCCTCGATGCCGCCGACCCCCCGGACTGCGCGGGACCCGCTGCCCTCCCCGCCCACCTCGACCGCATCGCCGCCCGCCTGACCACCGGCCCCGCCCCCGTCGACCACGGACTCCTCCTCGCCCTGCGCGTTCCGGCCCTGCCCGGGCGGTGACGCCTGCCCCTGTCGCGCGGTTGCCGGGTGAGGGGGCTGGCGGGGTGCGTCCGGGGGGTGGTGCCGAGGTGTGGGTCGGCCGCCTGCCCGGGGTGGCCCGGTCGCTGCTCCCGCCCGCGTCGATTGCTGGTTCGCTGTCGGTCTGCGCATTCCGGGCGGTGATGCCTGCCCTTGTCGCGCGGTTGCCGGGCGAGGGGTTCGGCGGGGGGCGTCCGGGGGGTGGTGCCGAGGTGCCGAGGTGCGCGTCGGCCGCCTGCCTGGGGTGGCCCGGTCGCTGGTCCTGCCCGCGTCGATCGCCGGTTTGCTGTCGCTCTGCGCATCCCGGGCGGTGACGGCCGCCCCTGCCGCGCGGCTTCCCGGCGAGAGCCCCCGGCCACCTGGCCTGCGGGGCCGCCGCCGGCCTGAGCACCGGTCCCGCCGTCGTCGATCACGGCCTACCCTGCGCCCTGCCCGTCCGCTGTCGTGCGGCTGCCGACGTGTGCGCCGACCAGCCGGACTCTGCCGCGTCTGCTGTTCCCGGCCGGCCGGCCGGGCTGCTGCCCGAGTTGGCGAGCTTGCGGAGCCGCCTCCTCGCCGTCCCCGCGTGCGTGGGCGCCGATCGCCGTGATTCGCCCCCGCCCGGTGGGCCTGCCCGTCCGGCTGCCGGTGACGGTCTCGAAGGTCCCCGTCGGGCCGGCAGCTCGCCCGTGGGGGCAGCCGGGCAGCAGCGGCATGGTGGGACCGTTTTGGCGGGACCGGGCCCCACGGTGCCAGGCTGCCGGCCGCCCCGCCGTACGCGTCCAGGGCCCCGACGGCAACGGCCCGGCCCGTGCGGACGCGTGGGCCGGCCGCCCCGTGCGTGAGGTTCGTTCCGGGCGATCCGGGGCACCCGCCCGGCCGGAAGCGGAGCACGATGCCGAGGAGGCGGACAGCATGGACCCGCGGACACCGAACGCCCGGCCCGTCCACGGCCCCGGGGCGCTGGGGGCGGCCACCGGCGGCACGCGGGCGCCGGCCGCCCCGGCGGCGCCCGGGCTGTGGGGGCCGACCGGGGTACGGCCGGACCGGCGTGCCTCCGGCGGCGGGAGCGCGCGATGAGGCGGGCCCCGGCTCCCCGGGGGCCGCTCTCCGCAGCCGTCCTCGCGCTGGTGACCGCCGGCCCGCCCGACGGCGCCGACGCCAGTGCCCCGGGCGGCTCCGCGGCCGGCGACGGGGCCTGGACGGAAGCGCTCCGGGGCACCGATCCGTGGGGCGAGGACCACCAGCTCGCCCTGCACCTCTGCTACGAACTGCACGACCGCGGCCTGCCCGGCGTCCACCCCGGCTGGGAGTGGGACCCCGGCCTGCTCGCCCGTCGGCGCGGTCTGGAGCGCCCCTTCCTCGCCGCCGTCCGGGAGGCGGCCCGGCCCGTGACGCCCCTCGCCGAGGCCGTCGGGCGCCTGCTGACCGCCGAGGGCGACGGCGGCCCGTCGGCGTACCTGGAGGCCGAGGGCGAGCGCTGGCAGGCCCGGGAGTACCTGGTGCACCGCTCGGTCTACCACCTCAAGGAGGCCGACCCGCAGCTGTGGCTGCTGCCCAGGATCCACGGCCCCGCCCAGGCCGTCCTGATGACCGTCGCCTTCGACGAGTACGGCGCCGGGCGGCCCGAGAACGCCCACGCGCTGCTGTTCGCCCGGATGATGGCCGACCTCGACCTGGAGCCGGCCTACGGGCACTACCTCGACGCGGTGCCCGCGCCCGCGCTGGCGGTGGTCAACCTGATGACGCTGTTCGGGCTGCACCGCTCGCTGCGCGGCGCGGCCGTCGGCCAGTTCGCCGCCATCGAGATCACCTCCTCGCCGGGCTCCGCCCGGCTGGCCGCCGCGCTGGAGCGCCTGGGCGCCGGTCCGGACGGCACCCTGTTCTACCGCGAGCACGTCGAGGCGGACGCGGTCCACGAGCAACTGGTCCGGCGTGGCGTGATCGACGAGCTGACGGCCACCGAGCCCGGGCTGGCCGGGGACATCGCCTTCGGCCTGGCGGCGACGGAGGCGGTGGACGGCCGGTTCGCCGCCCACCTGCTGGAGCACTGGCGGGCCGGGCGCAGCTCGCTGCGCTCGCCGCTGCCCGACGGCCCCGGCTGAGGCGGTGTCGCTGCCGCCGCGCCGGTGCGGGCTCCCGCATCCTTTTCCCGACGACCGGTCAGCAGGGGCCGCGGACGCCGAGGGTTCGGAGGGTGCATGGACGGGCAGCGCGGCATGGCGGGACGGCGGCGGTTCCTCGGGCTGACGCTCGCCGCCGCGGCGGCCGGGGCCTGCACCCGCTCCCCGACCCCCGCGCCCCCGGAGACCCCGCCGGCCCCCACCCCGCCCGTCGCCCCGGCCACCTCCCCGGAGGCCTCGTCCGGGGCCTCTCCCACGCCGACGGCAGCGGAGAACGCCCTGCCCGGCGACGCCGACTGGCGGATCACAGCCGCCGGCCCGCCGGAAGCCGTCGAGGGCTACGCCGACCGGGTCAGCGCGCTGCCCGGCGAACGCGTGCGGCTGCACGTGTCCACCACCGCCCCCGCCTTCCGCGTCAGCGCCTACCGCATGGGCTGGTACGGCGGGGCGCGCGCCCGCCTGCTGTGGCGGTCACCACCGCTGCCCGGCGAGCGCCGGCCGGCCGCCACCGTCGACCCCCGCACCCGCACGGTGACGACCACCTGGGAACCGTCCGCCGAACTGGACACCACCGGCTGGCCGCCCGGCAGCTACCTGCTGCGCCTGGACGCCGTCGACGGCCAGGGGCAGCGCTACGTGCCGCTGACGATCCGCTCGGCGGCCACCGCCGGCACCCTCGTCGTCGTCAACGCCGTCGGCACCTGGCAGGCGTACAACCGGTGGGGCGGCCACGACCTGTACGACGGCCCGAGCGGCGGGCTCGCCACCCGCTCGCTGGAGGTCGGTTTCGACCGCCCGTACCTGGACGACGACGGCGCGGGCCTGTTCCTCGTCTACGAGGCGCCGCTGATCGCGCTGGCCGAGCGCCTCGGACTGCCGCTGTCCTACGCCACCGGCGTGGACGTGCACCGCCGCCCCGGGATCCTCGACGGCGCGCACGCCGTCCTGTCGCCGGGCCACGACGAGTACTGGTCGCCCGAGCAGCGCGCGGCGGTCACCGCGGCCCGCGACGCCGGGACCAACCTGGCCGTGCTCGGCGCCAACTGCTGCTACCGACGGGTGCGGTACCAGCCGTCCCCGCTGGGCGAGGACCGGATCATGGCCTGCTGGAAGGGCGACTGGGCCCGCGACCCCGGCTACCTGGACGGCGGGCCGGCCACCACCGACTTCCGGCTGGGGCCCGGCGCCGACCCGGAGAGCTCGCTGCTCGGCGTGCTGTACGACGGCTACCCCGTCGACGCGCCGTACGTCGTCACCGCCCCCGGGCACTGGATCTTCGACGGCACCGGCGTGGCGGCGGGCGACTCCTTCGAGCACCTGGTGGGCGTCGAGTACGACACCGTCGACGCGGTCCGCTCCTTCCCCCGGCCGCTGGAGATCGTCTCCCACTCCCCGGTGGTCTGCGACGGCCGGCGCGCCCACGCCGACACCGCCTACTACACCCACCCCTCCGGCGCGGCCGTGTTCGCCTGCGGCACCATGCGCTGGGTCGAGTCGCTGGACGCCGAAGGCCCGGCCACCCCGGGCGTCAACCACGGTCTGGACGGTCGCACCGGCGCGCTGACCCGCCGGGTGACCGAGAACGTCCTGCGGGCCTTCGCGGCCGGCCCGGCCGCCGCCGCCCGTCCGGCCCAGGACAACGTGCGCGGCGTCTACCCGGACTGAGGCAGGGCCCGGCGCCGCCGGTGGCTGGTGTCGCAGAACGGGCGGTTCCGGCTGCGCCGGCACGCGCAGAGCGCCACCACCGGGCGCTCGCAGAGCCGGACCGTGCCGTCCGGCCCGGTCACCTCGACCGGGCCCTCCACCAGGATCGGCCCCTCCGCCAGGACCGTCACCCGCACCGGCGGACGACCGCCGCCGCCCGGGTCACCGCGACCGGACACCGCGCACCACCACCAACTCCTCCTCGCGCACACCGGCCCCGATCAGCCCCAGCCGTTCGAACAGCCCGGCCCGCGCCGTCATCACCGGCCCGAACACCTGCCGGCGGCGGGCCACCACGGCCGCCCGCAGCCCCGCGTCGCGCAGCGCGGCCAGCGTCTGCGGCACCCCGGCGAGCGAGGACTGCACCAGCAGCAGCACCCCGCGGGCGGTGAGCAGCCCCGGCACCTCCCGGCAGATCCGGTCGAGGACGAGCCGCCCGTCCGGCCCGGCGTCCCACGCCAGCGCCGCGCCGTGGGGCCGCCCGGGCTCCTCGGCGGGCACGTACGGGGGATTGGCGGTCACCAGGTCGAAGTGCCGCCCGCTCACCGGGCCGGTCAGATCGCCCCGGCACAGCTCGACCCGGCTGCGGTGCAACCGGGTGTTCACCCAGGCGGTGAGCACGGCGCGGGCCGAGAGGTCCACCGCCGTCACCCGTGCCCCGGTGCGCGCGGCGGCCAGCGCCACCACGCCCGTCCCGGTGCCGAGATCGAGCACCCGGCTGGCGGCGTCGAGGCGCTCACCGCGCAGGCAGCGGACGAGGAGGTCGGTGTCGCCCTGCGGCGGGTACACGCCGGGCGGTCTGATCAGCAGCATGCCGAGCGGCTGCCCCGCCCGGCCGGTCCCACACCCCGGCGAGCCACCCGGCAGGATCGGACCGTGGCGGACGATTCTCCGGTGGTGGGAACCGGCGGCGCCGGTCGTGTTCGGCGCGGCGGGCGAGGTCGAGGCGGTGGTCTTTCCCGGGCCGCGGCTCTGCCCGCCCGGCTGGGCGGGCGTCGTCGTCCTCGGCGGGGCCGCCGTCGTGACGGCGCCGACGGAGGACGCCGCCGACCAGACCCGTGCCGCCGCGGCCGGGGTGTCGGCCGGCCGGCGGGGCGGCCGTCGTGACGGCGCCGATGCAGGACGCTGCCGACCGGATCCGCGCCGCCGTGGCCGGGGTGCCGGCCGGCCGGCTGGGTGATCCGGCGGTGTTCGCGAGGGCGTTCCCGCGCGGCCGGATGCTCGGACCGGCCGCGATCGCCCACGTGTCCGAGGCCGGCTTCCGGCCGGTCGACGCGGGCGCGGGCGCAGGCGCAGGCGTGGAGCTGCTGCCGGCCGGGCACCCGGAACCGATCGGCCTGCAACGGGCCGCGGGGTGGGCGGATGCCGTCGGGGCGGGCCGCCGGATTGCCGCTGCGGCCGGCTGCCGTCGCCGGCGGTGCCGCCCCGGCCGCCTGGCTGTGCTGACGACCCTCGCCCTGCGCGGCCTCGCCTGGGCGGCCGGCTGCGCCGGGGTGCGGCGCGCGTTCGCGGGGTGGGCGGATGCCGTCGAGGCGGGCCTCGACGAGATCACCTCGCACGCCTTCGCCGTCTGGGCGGGCGGCCGGATCGTCGCTGCGGCCAGCTGCCGCCGCCGGCCGTGCCGCACCGCCCACCTGGCGGTGCTGACGGCCCTCGCCGTGCGCGGCCGCGGCCTCGCCTGAGCGGCCGGCTGCGCTGCGGTGCGGTACGGGCCGCGGGGTGGGCGGATGTCGACGAGGTGGGCCTTGACGAGATCACCTTGCCCGCCTTCGCTGTCCGGGCGGGCGGCCGGATTGCCGCTGCGGCCGGTTGCCGCCGCCGGCCGTGCCGCACCGGCCACCTGGCGGTGCTGACGGCCCTCGCCGTGCGCGGCCGCGGCCTCGCACGGGCGGATGCCGTCGAGGCGGGCCTCGACGAGATCACTTCGCCGGCCTTCGCTGTCCGGGCGGGCGGCCGGGTCGTCGCTGCGGCCGGTTGCCGCCGCCGGCCGTGCCGCACCGGCCGCCTGGCCGTGCTGATCGCCCTCGCTCTGCGCGGCCGCGACCGCGGCCTCGCCCGGGCGGCTGCCTCCGCCGCGGTGCGGCACGCGCTCGCGCGGGACCTGCTGCTGCAGTGGTGGGCCGGCGTCCCGGCGTCCCGGCGCGTGGCGGCGGCGCTGGGGTTCACCGAACTCGGCTTCCGGCTCGGCGTCGAGCCGCGCTGACCCGCACCCGCCGAGCGTTCCGGTGGCGCCGGGGTGCCCGGGCCCCGTCCTCCGTCAGCCCGCGCCGGGGAGCCGGATCTCCAGGTGTCCGGAGAGCGCCCGGGCCTCCAGCACCGGCTGGGGCGAGGTGGCGGGCCCCCGGGTGACCTCGCCGTCGCTCAGCCGGAACTCGCTCCCGTGCCACGGGCAGCGCAGGCAGCCGTCCACCACCGCACCCTCGGCCAGCGGGCCGGACAGGTGGGCACAGCGCTCGGCGAGGACGTGCCAGCGGTCCTGGTCGTCGTGGACCACCACGACCGCCAGGCCGTCGACCGTGCGCCGCACCGGTTCACCCGGCGGGAAGTCCTCGACCGGCCCCACTCCGACCCAGTCCGGGGGCGCCAGCCGGTGCACGGCCGCCGCCCGGTTGGGGCCCGCCGCCTGCCGGTAGGAGAGGTGGCCGCCGAGCACGCCGCCGACCGAGACGGCGGTCAGCCCGGCGAGGCCGAGCAGCCGGCCCTTCAGCGGCCGGTGGCGGCAGCGGGCCACCAGCGAGGCGGCGAACAGCAGGACGCCCGCGTTGTTGGCGGCGGCGTGCACCAGCCCGGTGCGCCGCCGGGGCGGGTCCAGACGGGCCCAGTCCGCCCAGCCGGCCGCGGCGGCGGGCCCGGCCGCCGCCAGCCCGGCGGCGACCAGGACGCCCGCCGCCCGGCGGTGGCCGGGCAGGGCGTCCAGGAGCTCCGCCGAGATCCAGCAGCCGAGCGGCAGCTGGACCAGCGCCGGGTGCAGGGGGTGGCCGAGCCACACACCGTGCAGCAGATCGCGGTAGCGGCCGAGCGGCAGCCCGTTCAGCGCGTCGGCGAGCGGAGCGGCGGCGCGGTCCAGGAACCGCCAGCCGGCCGGGGCGTCCAGGGCGTCGCGCAGCCGGCGGGAGCACGGCCCGCCCTGCGGGAGGTCATGGGAGGAAGTGTCCATACCCGGCGGCTAGCCGACCGGCGGCCGGGCAAACCCGCGTCCGCTACCGGGCCGGGCAGGGCCGGGCCGGTCGTCCGCCGTCCGGGCCTTCCCTGCGACGGGGCCCGGCGACGCCCCGTCGCGCCGCCGTCACGTGCCGTACCCGGCTGGGCATACTGTGCGGACCCGACCGGAGGTGGCCATGTCGATCGTGGATGTCGCGGAGCTGCGCAGGCTGGTCGCCGAGCACGACGCCCTGGCCGGGGACCGCTCGTCCGACGCGCGGCAGCGGCTGCGGGACATCGGCTACACCATCGGCGTCTACACCGGGGAGGCGGACGCGGCGCGGGCCGTGACGCGGGCCCGGGAACTGCTGGACGCCAAAGACGGCGGGCCCACCGCGTCGGGCGGCCCCGGCACAGGCCCCGGCACAGGCCCCGGCACAGGCCCCGGCCCTGGCTCCGGGCCCGGAGCCGGGCGGCGGCGGGCGGCCCCGGCACAGGCGCTCTCGGAGACCCTGCTCGCGGAGCTCGGCGAGCTCGCGGGCCGCGAGCGGGGCCGGTCGCGGCCGTTCTCGACCCTCGGCGAGGTGCTCCACCTCGCCCGGGTGGCGCTGCCGGACTGCGCGGGGGCGGCGGTGAGCACCTGGCACGACGACGGGGCGGTGCACACCCTGGCGGCGGGTTCGCCGCAGCTGCTGGCGCTGGAGCGGGCGCAGGGCGAGGCCGGGGCCGGGCCGCTGGCACGGATCCGGACCCAGGGGGAGGGCCAGGTCGTGGTGCGGATCGAGGCGGGTCGCCCGGGGCGGTTCACCGACCGGGCCCGGCGCTGCGGCGTGCGCACGGTGGTCGCGGCACACCTGCGGACCCACCCGCACGGGTGCACCGCCTTCAGCGCCTACCTGCTCTCCTCGACGGAGCCGGGGGCGTCGGTGCTGCGGCTGGTCGCGGCGCTCGCCCTGCAGTCCTCGATCGCCCTGGACCGCTCCGCGCTGGCCCGGGCGGTGGCCGACCTGCTGGACCGGCGGCACACCACGGGGCTGGCCATGGGCGTGGTGATGGAGCGCTACGGGGTGGCGCCGCACACCGCCCTCATGCTGCTCGCCCGGGCGGCCCGGCGGCTGGACACCGACCTCGGCACGGTGGCCCGCCGGCTGAGCGCCCACGACCGGCCGAGCACCGGCCCGGCGGCGGATCAGTCCGGCCCGGCACCCGACCCGGACTGATCCGCCGCCGGGCCGACCCGCGCCCCGGGCCGACCCGCGGCGGGGTTTGCCGCCGCCCGCCCGGGGAACCCGCCGGGGTTCCGGAGCACGCCGCGACCCGGGAAGCGGGCCCGGGGCCGCCGGCCCCGAGGTGCGGTCCGGCCCGGTGTGCGGACAATCGACAGGCGGGGGCCGAACCGAGGAGGCGGGCCATGACCGACCCGTACCGCCGCTACGCGGTGACCCTGCCGGCCACGACCGGCGGACACGCGCCACTCTCCGTCGTCGTCGTCCACCGGACCGGCGCCCTGGGACCGGGCGGGAGGCCGGTGTGGGCGAGCGCCGACGGCGATCTCCGGGTGGAGATCGCCGGCCAGGTGGCCACCGTCCTGACCGCGCCCGCCGGAAGCGCCCGGCACCCCTGCCTGGACGCCGTACCACTGCCCTGAGAGCCCGCGCACAGCGTGGGGGGGGGGGGGGGGCCCCGCGGGGGCGCCCCCCCCCCCCCGGCGCCCGGGCGGGGGCCCCCCCGCGGGGCCCGCCCCCCCCCCCCCCCCCGACGAC
>NZ_JBHYUU010000055.1:0-42471 GCF_042749955.1 Kitasatospora sp. NPDC059462
GGCGAAACAGGCGTGGGCGGCGCGGGCGGAGCCGGAGGCACCGGGGCCGGACTCGGCGGCGGGGTCGGCACCGGCGTGGGGGTGGGCGTGACGGTCGGCGTCGGAGCGGGCGTCGGCGTCGGTGTCGGCGTGACGGTGGGCGTCGGGGTGGGACTGGGCGTCGGCCGGGGCGTCGGGGTGGGAGTGGGTGTCGGGGTGGGCGTGGGGGTCGGCTTGGGAGTCGGCGACGGTGACGGGCAGGGGTGGTGATGATGCGGGTGATGTGGGTGGTGCGGGTGGTGCAGGATCCCGGAGAGGTCGACGTCCACGCCGACCTCCACCTCCACGTCCACCCCGACGTCCACGCCGCCCCGGCCGGCCCCCACCGCGACGTCCGCCCCGGCCCGGACGCAGGTCCCGACCACCGGGCCGTGCGGCCCCCCGCCCCCGTGCTGGGCCGCCGTGGGCCGGGCCGCGGCCGAGCCGCTCACCAGCGCGCAGAGCGCGGCCACCCCGGCGGCCGCGCCGGCCAGCCGGATCCGCCGCGCGCGGGGGCCGCCGGGTGCACCGCGTCCGGCGGCGACGGGCGCCGGGCGCGGGTCCGTGGTCACGACGGCCCGTCCATCGGTATCCGGCGGGGCGGCTGGGGCTGCGGCATGGGCTCCGTGCACCTCTCGTGTCGGCGGGAGTCGGCCGCGCCGGGAAGGGGGCCGACACCGGGACGGCCCGCCGCAGGGGCGGGCCGTCCGGTATCCGGTGAAACGATCATGCGGTGGACCGGGTTACGCCCGGCCCCGGGCAGGCCCTCCGGGGACGGCCCGCCCGGGCTGCGCCTCAGCGGCGCCCGTGCGCGATCTCGACGTTCTCCAGCACACCCACCGCGTCCGGAACCAGGATCGCGGCGGAGTAGTAGGCACTCACAAGGTAGGAGATGATCGCCTTCTCGTCGATGCCCATGAAGCGGACCGACAGGCTCGGCTGGTACTCGTCCGGAATACCGGTCTGGTGCAGGCCGATGACGCCCTGGTTGTCCTCACCGGTACGGATCACCAGGATCGAGCTGGTGTTCTCCTTGCTGATCGGGATCTTGTTGCACGGCAGGATGGGGACGCCGCGCCACGCCGGCACCTGCTGCCCGCCGAGGTCGACGTGGTGCGGGTAGAGCCCGCGCGCGTTCAGCTCGCGGCCGATCGCGGCGATGGTCCGCGGGTGGGCGAGCAGGTAGTCGGGGTCGCGGCGGCGGTTGAGCAGCTCGTCCAGGTCGTCCGGGGTGGGCGGGCCGGAGTGGGTCTGGATCCGCTGGTCGAAGTCGGCGTTGTTGAGCAGACCGAACTCCGGGTTGTTGACGAGCTCGTGCTCCTGGCGCTCGCGCAGGGCCTCGATGGTCAGCCGCAGCTGGTGCTCGACCTGGTTCATCGGCTGGTTGTAGAGGTCGGCGACCCTGGTGTGCACCTTGAGGATCGTCTGGGCGACGCTCAGCTCGTACTCGCGCGGCTTGAGCTCGTAGTCCACGAAGGCGCCGGGGAGCTGGTACTCGCCGTGGTGGCCGGCCGACATGGCGATCTCGGCCTCGCCGCGCTCGTTCTGGGCCTGGAGCGGCAGCGCGAGGAAGGCCTCGATGTGCTCCTGCAGCGCGGGCGAGTTGGCGCGGATCTGCTCGAAGTCCCGGCGGGGCAGCGACAGCACGGTGCCGGCGGTCACCGTCTTGGCGGTGAACTCCCAGACGGCGGACGGGTCGAGCACCGCGTGCTCGCCGAAGCGGTCGCCGTCGCCGAGCACGCTGACCACCGTCTCGTCACCGTACTTGCCGGTGCCGATCTGGTTGATCTTGCCGTGGGCGATCAGGTAGATGCGGTCGGCGGCCTCGCCGCGCTCGGCGAGCACCTCGCCCGGGCCGAAGTCGCGCTGCTCGCAGCGGTCGGCCAGTGCGGTGAGCACCTCCTCGTCCTCGAAGCCGCGCAGCAGGGCGAGTTCGCCGAGCTCCTGCGGGATGACCCGGACCTCGGAACCGGTCTTGATGAACTCGACCCGGCCGTCGCCGACGGTGTAGGTCAGGCGGCGGTTGACCCGGTAGGCGCCACCGGCGGCCTGCACCCAGGGCAGCACCTTGAGCAGCCAGCGGGAGGTGATCTCCTGCATCTGCGGTGCGGACTTGGTGGTCGTCGCAAGATTGCGGGCAGCGGCCGTCGTCAGGCTGGACTGCTGGGCCACCTGCGGTGTCTCCGGGGTGGTCGTCTCCACGGACATCGGCAGGTCTCTCCTTCGTGTGATCGGGTCACGCCGACCCGTCGGACGAGCGGCGGCAGCCGGAGGCAGCCGGTGATCGATTCGGACGGATCATCAGATACGCGTATCGGTGGGAGGTTTGGCGGCCTTCGCGATGCGGTGCGCCGCGCTCGGGCGATCCATCCGGAACCCTAGATCACCAAGGGCCCGGCAACCCCGCACCGCAGCCGAGCGCCCCCCGATAGGGTGAATCTCTCCGACCGGAAGGTTTGAATCCGAGCGGCACGAGTCCCCAGGGCCGGATGTTCCTGCGCATGCGAATCGCCCGGACGCGGGAACGATCCACCCCACTCGAACGGAGGAGCGCGCGGGCCCGCCCCCCGACCGGTGGGGCGCAGGCCCGTCGAACATGTGTCCAGGATTCGAACAGACCGCCGGTGAGGCCTGGGTCAGGGGTCCGGATCAGACCAGCGCGGGCTCCTCCGCGAACCACGGCTCGGCGGTGAACCAGGGCCGTCGCTCGAACGACGCGGGCCTCAACTGGTCGAACCAGGTGGCGCGTTCGTCGTACCGGGCGAAGAAGGGCAGGCCCACCCGGTCCGGCTCGCGGGCCTGCAGGAAGCGGCAGACGAAGACCCGCTCGCCGCCGATCTCGGCCACCCCGTCCAGGCAGACCTTCCCCGGTCCGGCCGACATCACCGGCCCGCGCGCCGTCCGCTCCAGCCCGGACACCTGCCGCACGGCGTCCCGGTGGATCCCCACCGCCCGCGCCAGCGGCACCTCGAAGTAGGAACTGGCCCCGGTGTCCCGTTCGACGAACAGGTAGTACGGCACG
Organism: Kitasatospora sp. NPDC059462; assembly: GCF_042749955.1. NCBI lineage: Bacteria > Bacillati > Actinomycetota > Actinomycetes > Kitasatosporales > Streptomycetaceae > Kitasatospora > Kitasatospora sp. NPDC059462. The sequence continues at coordinate 3,041 of NZ_JBHYUU010000055.1, forward strand.
ATGCCCAGGCCCACCATGTCCCGCCAGAGCGCCGCCCACACCGCCGGATCGTCGTTGACGTGCCGGATCAGCGGCGCCTGGGCGCGGATCACCGCCCCCGTCGACCGGATCCGCGCCACGGCCTCCCGCACCGCCCGCCCGGCCAGCTCGCGCGGATGGCTGAGGTGCGCCATCACCGCCACCTGCCGGCCGGCGGCGACCACGCGTTCGAACAGGCGCAGCAGGTCGTCGGCGTCCGGATCGGTGGTGAAGCGGTGCGGCCACCAGGCCAGCGCCTTGGTGCCCAGCCGGATCGTGCGCAGGTGGTCGGTGCCGGGGCCGAGCAGCGGCTCGACGTAGCCGGCCAGCCGGGCGGTGGACATGATCAGCGGATCACCCCCGGTGATCAGCACGTCGGAGACCTCGCGGTGGGCGCGCAGGTACTCCAGCGCCGTCGCCGGGCCCGGCAGGCTCTGCCGCAGGTCCGGCTCGCCGACGAACTGCGCCCAGCGGAAGCAGTAGCCGCAGTAGGCGTGGCAGCTCTGGCCCTGCGCGGGGAACAGCAGCACCGTCTCCCGGTACTTGTGCTGGAGGCCCGGGACCGGGCGGCCGTCGAGCCGGGGGATGTTCTCCTCCAGCTGCCCGCCCGGGTGCGGGTTGAGCGCCCGCCGGGCGGCGGCGACCGCCTCCGCCAGCCGTTCGCGCGGGGCACCGGCGGTCAGCAGCGCGGAGATCCGGTCGAACACCTCCGGCGGGAGCATGTCCCGGTGCGGGAAGGTCAGCCGGTACATCGGGTCGTCGGGGACGCGGCCCCAGTCGATCAGCTCCTCCAGGACGTGGTTGTTCACCTTGAACGGCAGGACGGCCGCGACCACCGCGATCTCGTGCCGCAGCCGTTCGCCCGCCCCGGCGAGCTGCGGCAGGCCGGCCAGCCGGTGGCCGGGGACCGCGCGCAGCTTCGGCCGCCGGCCGCCCGCGGGGTCGTCGTTCACGCCCTCGTCTTGTACGGTTCGCACCCGTGTCACCCTTCTCCCGGCCGTCTCCTGCGGCCCTCCGGGCAGCCTAACTTCCGTTCCCCGACGGCCAGTCGGGGGGAGTCGGCGGCGGGCCTGGCGGGCCCGTCCGGCCGCTCTCGGGGCGGTCCCCGGGCGGGTGCAGTTCGTGCCGGTGGGCGATCCACCACAGCCCGCTCACCACGACCGCGAGGCCGATCAGCACCAGGGCCAGGACGGGCCAGCGGCTGTCGGCGAGCCGGATGTCGGCGATCAGCAGGACCCCGACCGCCGCGACCGGGACCAGCAGCGCCAGCAGGACCCGGCCGGCGGCGGCCGCCATCCCGGCGTCGGTCCGGCCCCGGCCGGGGCCGGGCCAGTCGGCCGGCTCCCCGCCGAAGTGGAAGGCCAGCGCACGGGCGGCCAGCCGGTCGGTGGCCCGGTTGTAGGAGAACGCCATGTAGGGGAGCCAGATCAGCGGGGCGACGGTGCCCATCAGGAGCACCAGGGCGAGCAGCGCCCACTCCCCCGCGCTCCGCCAGCGGGACGGCGGCGGCACGACGTCCTCGCTGGTCAGGCCGAGCAGCCGGGCCATCCGCCAGACCAGCGTGCCGAACCCCCGCAGCCGGCCGGTCCGCCCGCTCCGGGGCGGCGGCCCGGCGGCGAGGGCCCGGTCGGCGGCGGCGAGGTCCGGATGGGCCCCCTGGAGGACGAGCAGCTCGGGGGCGCGCTCCCGGGCGGTGGGGTCCTTGCCGGTGAGGGCGGCGATCTCCAGCAGCATCTGCCCCTGGGCCAGCAGCGCGGTGCAGAAGGCGAACGGGGCCATCCAGAGGAAGGGGCCGGCGACGAACGCGCCCTCGCTCCGGCTGACCCGCCGCGCGTGGTCGACGACCCGCCGGGCGAGCTCGTTCTCCGGGGCCTCCGGGTGGGCCTCCCGCAGCGCCGCCACCCGGCGGGCGGCGCGCGGCCCGCGGTGACGCACGCCGAAGACGGCGAGCAGCTCCGGCATCCGCGCCGGGTGGTCGCGCATCGAGCGCATCAGCTCGGCCAGCGGGGCGCCGTCACCCGCCCCGTTCGGCGCGGGCTCCGCCCGGCCCCCGGGGTCCGGCTCTGTCGTCGGGGCCACGTCCGTCCCACCGCTCCGCCGTGCGCTCCGGCCGCGCCCGGGCCTGTCTCCACAGTAGGTCCCCGGTCCGGGCCCCCGCCTGTCAGGCGATCTCGAAGCCGTGCCGGACCTCGTCGAAGCGGCCGGCCGCGAGGTCCTCGTCGGTGATCCAGAAGGAGACGTTGACGCACTCGCCCCAGTCGGCGGCCAGCACGCCGCTGTCGATCTGCAGCAGCGGGCGGTGGCCCTCGGGGCGGCCGGTGTCGGTGTCGCACCAGCCGAGCAGCCGGACCGCGGGGCGGGGCAGGTGCTCGGCGAGGTCCTGGGCGAGGTCGAGGGCGACCAGGAAGTCGTCGGGGAACAGCCGCTCCAGCTCGCGGTCCTGGTAGGACGGCGCGGACAGCGCCCGGGCGGCCCGGACCGGCACGGCCGGGACGGCGGGCGTGCCCCGCTCGACGGCCGGCGCGGGGCGCGGCGGCGCACCGGCGGGCACGTGCAGGACGCGGCAGCCGCGTCCGGTGAAGTCGGCGAGCCATTCGTCGTGGAAGAAGAGCAGCAGTCCGTCGGCGGGCAGCGGCCAGCCGCCGCTGTCCGGCCCGCTGTCCGCTCCGGTGGTCCCGTGGGCCTCCGCGAGTGCGGCGCAGTCCAGCTGGGCGAGCAGCTGCATCGGGCGGCCGGAGAACTCCGGCCAGTCCGTGCCCCCGGGCAGTGCGGGCAGCCCGCCGAGCCGTCCGGCGCTCCCGGCGGCCCGGCCGTCCGCGCCCTCCGTGCCGCCCCCAGGGTCCGCGCCGTCCCCGCCGGGCACGGGGTCGAGGACCAGGGAGGAGCGGAACAGCCCGTGCACCAGGGGCGCCAGCTGCTCGCCGGCCCGGGCGCGGATCAGCTCCGCGACCTCGCCGGGTATCGGCGGCACGTCCTCACCGGGGGCGGTCGCACGAGTGTCGGTGGTCACGAGTTCGGCCATGCGCCAAGCCTGACACGAGGGTCCGACAACGCCCGGCCGGCGGCAGCCGCCGCGACGGCGCCGGGAACGGCGAGGGCCCCGTCAGGTGCCGCTACGGGGGCGACCGGCACCTGACGGGGGGTCATGGGCGGGAGGGGGCGTCGGGCGTCAGGAGCAGACGACCTCGTTGCCGGGGACCTGGAAGATGCCGGAGTCGCTGGCCGTGCCGTTCGCGTACTCGTAGTAGAGGTAGGTGTAGAAGTCGATCCGCGCGCCGTTGCCGCAGACCGAGTCGGCGCCGATGGAGTAGGTCAGGGTGACCGTGGTGGTGGCGCCGGCCGCGACCGGCACGGAGTGGTGGACCAGACCGCTGGTGGCCCCCGTGTCACAGCTGGTGACGTTGCCGCCGCAGGCGGAGAAGGCGTACTTCAGGCCGGTGTTCAGGGTGGTGGTGTAGGTCGGCTGGATGGACTCGTAGACGAACTGGGCGGCGGTGTCGTGCGGGTTGGTCAGGGTGAGCGTCAGGGTGACGTCGGAGCCCGGGGTGGCGGTCGCCCGGTCGACGGAGACGGCGAGCACCGGGGTGCCCGCGTGGGCGGGCGTGGCCGACAGCAGCAGGGCGACGAGGAGGGCGAGGACGGCGGAGAGGCCGGAGCGGCTCAGCAGTGATGTGCGCATGACCAGGGAGCGTAGGGGGACCGTCCCGGCGCCGGTGGCGGCCTCCGCACCGGTCCGTACCGGCGGATGACCGGCGAGCGGACGCCGGGGCCATTACCTTCCGGTTCCCCCGCCGCCGGGCGACCGGAGCCCTACCCTCCACGCCGCCCGTCCCGCTTCCGCCCGCATCTCAGCCGGGGGACGGCGGACCGTCAGAGCGGCGGCCGCAGGACCGCGCAGAGCGCCTCCAGCGCCGCCGGGTAGGCGTGGTCGGGCGGGGTCGCGTAGCCGACCACCAGGCCGTCCGTCACCGGCATCGCCTCCGGCGCCAGCTGCGGGTGCCGGAAGTCCGCCAGGCCGTCCACGGCCAGCCCCCGGTGGGCGGCCGCCGCGAGCGCCGAGCGCTCGGTGCCGGGCGCGAGGCGGAGCACCGCGTGCAGTCCGGCCGCGATCCCGGTGACCTCGACGTGCGGGGCCCGCTCGGCCAGGGCGCCGACCAGCCGGTCGCGACGGTCGCGGTAGCGGCGGCGCATCCGCCGCACGTGCCGGTCGTAGCCGCCCGAGTCGATGAACTCCGCCAGGGTCAGCTGGTCCAGCGCACTCGCCCAGCCCTCGCGCTCCCCCTTGACCGCGAGCACCCGGTCCACCAGGTGGTCGGGCAGCACCATCCAGCCGAGCCGCAGCGCCGGGCTGAGGCTCTTGCTGGCCGTCCCGAGGTAGACCACCCGCTCCGGGTCCAGGCCCTGCAGCGCGCCGACCGGCTGCCGGTCGTAGCGGAACTCGCCGTCGTAGTCGTCCTCCAGCACGAGCCCGCCGCGGCCGCGCGCCCAGTCGACCACCGCCGCCCGGCGGCCCGCGTGCAGCGGCCCCCCGGTGGGGAACTGGTGGGCGGGGGTGAGGAGCACCGTGCGAACCTCCCGGTGCTGCGCCAGCGCGCCGACCCGGGCGCCGTGTTCGTCGAGCGGCAGCGGGACCCCGGTGACCCCGGCGGAGGCCAGCAGGCCGCGGTGGAAGGCCAGCCCGTAGCCCTCGACGGCGAGCGGGCCGGCGCTCCTGGCGGGGAGCACCGCGCGCGGGCCGTCGAACAGCAGCCGCAGCGCGTGGGCGAAGCCGGAGCAGATCACGATCCGCTCCGGGTCGGTGCGCACCCCGCGGGCCCGGGCGAGGTAGTCGGCGAGGGCCCGGCGCAGTTCGCCCCGGCCCTGCGGGTCACCGGGCCCGAACGCCTCGCCGGGCGCGGCGGTGAGCGCCCGGCGCCCGGCGGCGAGCCAGGCGGTGCGCGGGAAGGCGGCCGCGTCGGGCCGGCCCTGCCGCAGGTCGTGGACGGGGCTCGGCGGCCGGGAGGAGCGCCGGGCGCGGCCGGCGGGCGCGGGTTCGGCCCGGTCGGCGACGGCGGTGCCCGAGCCCTGGCGGGCGGTGAGCCAGCCTTCGGCGACCAGTTCGGCGTAGGCGTCGGCCGCGGTGTTGCGGGCGATGCCGAGGTCGGCGGCGAGGGTGCGGTAGGGCGGCAGCCGGGTGCCGGGGGCGAGCCGGCCGCTGCGGATCGCCTCGCGCAGGGCGGCCATCAGGGCGGAGCGGCGGCTGCCGGCGGCGGGCAGGTCGAGGTGCAGATCGGTGCCGGACGGGTCCGCGCCGGAGCGGGTGGCGGCGGTGGCGCTCCCGCCGGCCGGTCCGTCCGCCGGCCCGGCGGGGCGGCGGGGTGTCCGGGGTGTCCGGGGCGGATCGACCGGGGTGTCCGTCATGGTCATGCACCCTATCGCCGGGTCCGTACGGGGCCCCGGGCCGGGTCCGCCGGCCCGGGACCTCCGGTTCGTGCGCCGCCACCGGCCGCCCGCTCAGTCGATGCGGACCGATTCGACGATGAACGACCGCACGTCGTTGCGGGTGCGTTCGGCGAGCGCCGAGTCGGTGGAGTAGGCGCTGACGCTCAGCCAGATGTTCCCGGCCTGCGGGACGCAGACGACCGTGGCGATGACGTCGGCGGTGCCGCCGATCACCTGGTAGTCGCCATCGGCCGCGCCGTCCCAGATCTGGAAGCCCTGGCGCAGGAGCGCGCTCTGGGCCAGGCCGAGGCAGTCGGAGAGGGTGTCGTTCTTGGTGAAGGTGCCCCAGTGTGCGTACATGCGGGTCTCCCGTTCGCGCGGTGGTGGCGGCGGGGCGGCCGGGGCCGGGGGACGCGGTCCGGACCGTGCGCCGTGCGCCGTGCATCGAGCGTCGGGGAGCGGCGGTCCCGGGCGCACGGGGCCGGGGTCCCGCCCCTGCCCCGGATCCCGGCCGGGACGGCGGGCCGGGTGACCGGGGGCGGGCGGGGGCGGGCGGGGCGATTGCGCCAGGCGGGTGCGCCGCGCGGGTGGCGGCGTTCCTGCATCGGGGTGCGGCTGCGACTGCGATCGGGTGGTCCTGTGGTCGGATTGTGTCGTCCTCAGCGTGTCGGCTGGCTATTCCTTCGGCATGACCAACACCAGGAAGTACCTGCTCGCCGCCGGTCTCAGCGCCGCGCTGGCCGTCCTGTCCGCCGGCCCCGCCCTCGCGGGCGACTGCGACGAGCCCGGGCACCACGCCCCCGCGCACCAGTCCCCCACGTCCTTCCAGGGCGGTGGCACCACCTGTATCAACGAGGGCGGCGCCTACGCGAGCGGCGTGGTGGCCAACTCGCCGGGGGTGCTGTCCGGCAACCAGATCCAGATCCCGATCAGCATCCCGATCAACGTCTGCGGCAACGGCCTCTCGATCCTCTGACCGACGCCCGCCCGCGTGCCGGCGCCGGACGCCGGCACCCCCTCCGCACCGCACCAGGGCTGCGGTCCCGGGAATCCCCCGGGGCCGCAGCCCTCTCCTCGTCCCGCCGCTCCGCTCCCGGCCGCTACGGGACCACCGTGACCGGCCAGCGGCCCGCCTTGACCAGCCGCACCGCGACCGAGCCGATCACCCGGTGTCCGGCCTGCTCGGAGGCGCCGACCACCACGCCGTCGGCCCGCAGCTCGTCCGCCAACCGCGCCAGCCCGGTGTACGGGTCGCCGCGCACGGTCAGGAACCGCCAGTCCACCCGCCACACGTCGCGCAGCCGGTGCTCGGCCTCGCGAAGCGCGATGAGCAGCTCCTCGACGATCTCCCGGGTGGTCTCCTCGACGGCCGCGCCGGCCAGGGCGGTGGCCGCGCCCAGCACCGGCTGGATGTAGGCGATCGCCAGGGTGGCGTTCTGCCGCCGGGCGAGCCCGGCCGCGAAGGCCGTGGCACGCCAGGAGGAGTCCGAGCCGTCCAGGCCCGCGAGGATCATCCTGGGGCCGTCGGTCCCCAGCTCGAACCCGGCCGGGGCGACCGCCGCACCCGGCTCCCCGGCGTCGAAGGCCGCCTCGTCCCGCTCCGCATCGCTCTCGTTGCTCATGCGCCGAGGCTATGCCGGACACGGTGGGTGACCGCAGGGGCACGACGGGTGAGGCCTGTGGCCGGGGCCACCCGGACCGCGGACGCCGGTCCGCCGGACGGCCGGTTTCGTGCACGGCGCGGCGAGCGGCCGTCACCCGCCGTCGACCGTGTGCGCGGCCTCACAGGGCCCCGAACGTGGCCCAGGCCACTTTCCGCAGAGGTTTGATCTTGAAAATCGGGACATTTGCCTTCAAATCCACCCATTTTCTTGATCCTTACGACCGGTAACCCCGCTCTGACGTGGCTAAACCTGCGATTCCTTGAAACGGCCCCCCAGCCCCCGTAACTTCGAATGCGTTGCACCGAGCAAGCCGCTCACCAGGGCCTCACCGCCCCGGAGCGACCACGGTGCACGACCACGCGAGCGACGTGTCCCCGAAACCGACGGCCTTCCGAGGGCCTGGTTCCGCGCGCTCGCACACCCTCTCCGAAAGGAAACCCATGACCTTCCGTAACGAGACCACCGCTGCCACCACCACCGCCACCAAGCGTCGCAACCGCGTCCGGATGGCTCTGATGGCCGGGGCGCTCACCGCCCTGCCGGTGGCCGGCCTCGTCGCGGCCAACAGCGCCTCCGCCGCCCCGGTCTCCGTGTGGGACAAGGTCGCCGCGTGCGAGGCCACCGGCAACTGGGCCATCAACTCGGGCAACGGCTTCTACGGCGGCCTGCAGTTCACCTCCAGCACCTGGGCCGCCTTCGGTGGCACCGCCTACGCCCCGCAGGCCCACCAGGCCACCAAGGCGCAGCAGATCGCCGTCGGCGAGAAGGTCCTCGCCGCTCAGGGCCCCGGCGCCTGGCCGGTCTGCTCCGTCAAGGCCGGTCTGACCAAGTAAGGACCGCTCCGCCCCCTCCCCGGGGGCAGCACGACGACGCCGCTGCACCCGGCCGGGCCCGCGAAGGGCCGGTCGGAGTCCAGCGGCGTCGTGCGTTGTGCGGGCGCGCGATGTGCGCGGACGCGACGTGCGATGTGCGATGTGCGCGGACGCGACGTGCGCGGATGTCGCGTCCGGTGCGGACGGACGTGGGTCCGGTCCGCTCAGCCGGCGGGTCCGGGGCGGGCGGGGAGCGGCAGCGGGATCGCCGGCAGGCCGTCGAGGCTGGTGGCCACGTCCTCCTTGCGCTCGCAGTAGCTGCTGAACTCCTCCTCCGTCTTCCGCCCGAAGTACTCCGCGTGCAGGCCCCGGTCCTCGCGGTAGTCCATCAGCGGGACCGCGTAGCCGCAGGAGTCGCCGACCCGCTCGGCCTCCACCAGGACGATCGCCCGCAGCGAGGGCCCGTCCACGGCCGGGTCGAAGCGGGCGAGCAGCCCGGGGAAGCGCGGGTCGTCACGGAACACCGCCACCCCCTGCCCGTGCACCCGCAGGATCTTCGGCGGGCCCTCGAAGGCGCACCACATCAGGGTGATCCGCCCGTTCTCCCGCACGTGGGCCACCGTCTCCGCCCCCGAGCCGCCGAAGTCCAGGTAGGCGAGGGTGCGTTCGTCGAGCACGGCGAGCGTCCCGGAACGGCCCTTGGGCGAGACGTTGACGTGCCCGTCGGCGGCGAGCGGTGCGGTCGCGACGAAGAAGACGGGCTGGGCCTCGATGAACGCGCGCAGGCGGTCGTCGATCTTCTCGTAGGTCTTTCCCATGGGGTGATTGTGCCTCCGGGTGGCCGGGCCGGAAATCGGTTTCCAGCATCCGGGACGGCCACCGCGCCTCGGCGGCCGGCCGCGGACGACCGGACAGTATCCTTGACGGACTCGCGGACCGCCCGGTCCTGGGGCGTACCAGTGTGAGGGAGTGGGGCCTTGGCCGACAGCGGGCTGCTGGCCCATCAGCGACAGGCGATGATCGCCGAGATGGTGCGCCGCAGCGGGGCCGTGCGCGTCGCCGAACTGGTCGAGCAGTTGGGCGTCTCCGACATGACGGTGCGCCGAGACCTCGACGCCCTGGAGCGCTCGGGCGTGGTGAAGAAGGTGCACGGCGGAGCCGTCTCCGCCTCGGGCACGGCCGTCGACGAACCGGGGTTCGAGGCGAAGTCGGCGCTGGAGTCGGCCGCCAAGGCCGCCGTGGCGGAGGCCGCGGCCACCCTGGTCGAGCCCGGCAGCGTGGTCGCCGTCGCGGCGGGCACCACGGCGTACGCGGTCGCCGCCCGGCTGCTGCACGTCCCGCGCCTGACCGTCGTCACCAACTCGCTGCCGGTCGCGGACCTGGTCCGTTCGACCGGCGAGCAGACCACCGCGGGCGCGCCCACGCTGCTGCTGACCGGTGGCTCGCCCACCCCGTCGGCGGCGCTGGTCGGCCCGCTGGCCGACCAGGCGATCCGCTCGCTCCACGTCGACCTGCTGATCCTCGGGGCCCACGGGGTCGGCGAGAGGGCCGGTCTGACCACGCCCAACCTCGCGGAGGCGCAGACCAACCGGGCGCTGATCGCCGCCGCGCGCCGGGTCGCCGTGGTGGCCGACCACACCAAGTGGGGCGTGGTCGCGCTCAGCGGGTTCGCCGCGCTCGACGAGATCGACGTCTTCGTCACCGACGCGGGCCTGGACGCCCAGGCCCGCACCACCCTGGCGGAGACCGTCGGGGAGTTGGTCGTCGCACCGGTCCCGACGGACTGAGGCCGGGCGGGCACGACCCTTGTCCGGGCCGGGATTTCGCGGCGAACACCGCTCCCCGAGGGGTGCGGTTCTGCCACACTGTCGGCTGTCCGGCGGGGGCGCCGGCCGTGGGGGGTGCCATGAGTTCCGAATCGTCCGCGACGTCCGAGCACGGTGGGACGGTGCCCGGGAGCATCGACATCGTGCTCTCGGATCCTTCCCAGCTCTCCGCACTGGAGCGGTGGTTGACCCATGGTCCGGCGGAGGTCGAGGTCGCCCGGCGGCCCGGCGTCCCCGGGCCCGGCGAGCAGGGCGTCCTGGACGTGCTGACGGTCCTGGGCGGGGCCTCGGGCATCGTCGCGGCGATCCGGGTGCTCCCCGACTTCATCCGCTCGCGCCGCTCCGGCCTCCGGGTGGAGATCGTCCGGGACGGGCGCACCGTCACCCTGCACGCGGAGAACGTCGACGAGGTCATGCCGCTGCTGGAGCGCCTGCTCGGTGAGTGAACGTCCGACCGGCGAGCCGGTCAGAGGCCCGGTCGGCGAGCCGGGCGCAGGCCCGGTCCGTGACCACGCGCGCTCGATGGCCGTCCTCGTCGGCACCGCCGCCTACCAGCACCTGCGGCCGGTCCCGGCCGCCGCGCACAGCCTCGACCGGATGCGCCGGCTGCTCACCGGCGAGCTGTGCGGCTGGCCGGAGGACCGGGTGGCGGTGCTGGCGGACGTGCCCCCGGGGGTCAACCTGCCCGACCGGCTGGTCGAGCTGTTCCAGGGGGCCGACGACACCGCCCTGTTCTACTACGTCGGGCACGGCCAGGCCGACGACCGGGACGAACTGTGCCTGGCGCTGCCCGGCACCCGGGACGACGCGGACCGGCGGGCCACCACCAGCCTGCCGTACTCCGCCGTCCGCCACGCGCTCCGGGCGAGCCGTGCCACCACCACGATCGTGCTGCTGGACTGCTGCCACGCCGGGCTCGCCGTCTCCCCCGACGGGCGGCTGTCCCCCGGCGACCACCTCATCGGCCTCGCCCGCACCCCGGGCGGCGCGCTGATCGGCGCCGCCGGGCCCTACGAGAGCGCACGGTTCGAGGAGCGCTCCGAGGACGGGCGCCCGCACACCGTGTTCACCCGCTGCCTGGCCGAGATCGTCGAGGAGGGGGTCGCGGGCGGGCCGGAGGTGCTGACCGTCGACCTGCTCCTGCGGCTGCTGCGGGAGCGGCTGCTGCGCGACGAGAAGCCCTCGCCGACCGCCATCATGAGCGGGTCCGCGGGCGAGTTCGTCTTCGCCCGCAACGCCGCCGCGACGGCACCTCCCGCACCGCCCGCGCCGCCCGCCGACCCGGTGCCGCCACGACGGCGCCGTACCCGGCTGGGGTGGCTCGCGGCCCTGGTGGCGGCGACGCTCGTCGCCACCACGGTCTACCTGCAACTGCCGGACGACCCGGGGGGCGGCACGGACACCGCGCTGGTGGCCACGCTGTCCGGCTCGCGCACCTCGATCACCTCCGCCGACGTGGACCTCTCCGCCGAAGGCACCCTGGACTGGGCGCAGTGGGGCTACCTGCCGTCCGACGACACCGCCACCGAACGCTTCCCGCAGAACGCCGTCGCCCGGTGCACCTTCAACCCGTACTGCGTCGTGCGCCGCAGCGACGCTTTCCTGATCGGAAACTTCGCCACCCTCGGCACCGACCCCGCCGTCCGGATCCACGACGCCGAGCAGCCCGTCTCCTTCGCCTGGCACGACGGGAGCCCCGTACGCCTCCGCCCGCGGCGCCCGGTCCGCCGTCTACGAGGGCGGGCCCGGCGCGGGCTTCCAGCTGCTGGTGCCCGGCGGCACGGGCGTCCGGACGCTGCGCCTGTACGCCGGGTACCACCAGGCCGCCCTGCGCTGCACCGTCACCTTCCGCGGCAGCGACCTCCTCTCCTTCACCGACTACGCCGACATCGAGCCGAACCGGCTCAACGCGAACTACTACCTCGTCTACACCCTCGGCTACCGCCCCGGCGACGTGGCCCAGCTCCTCGACATCCGGCTCACCATGGCCCACGAGTACGGCGGCGGCAACGTCGCCCTGCTCGCCGCGACGCTCTCCTGACGGGCGGGCCGCGGACGGCCGGTCTCCCGGTCCCGGGCCGAGCCACCGCTCCGTCCCGAGCCACACGGCACGCCTCGGCCCGGCGCGCCTCGGCCCGGTACGCCTCAGCCCGGCAGGCCGATCGCGCGGTCGCCGGAGCGGGACTGCTGGACGACCACCGCGACCACCAGGAGCGAGCCCTGGGCGACGTTCTGCCAGAAGGCGTTGACCCCCTGGACGGTGAGCCCGTTCTCCAGGGCGCCGAGCAGGGCGACGGCCAGCAGGGTGCCGCCGATGCCGCCCCGGCCGCCCTTGAGCGCGCAGCCGCCGAGGGCCGCGGCGGTGATCGCCTTGAGCTCCAGGCCCTCGCTGCCGGAGACCGGCTGGCCGGAGCCGGTGCGGGCGGTGAGCAGGATGCCGGCGATCGCGGCGACCGCGCCGACGAGGGCGTAGACGGCGACCAGGTACTTGTTGATCGCGATGCCGGCCAGCCGGGCGGCGGTGTCGTTGCCGCCGATCGCGTAGAGGTTGCGGCCGAGGTCGGTGAAGGTGAGCAGGACGTGCACGGCGAGCGCGACGAGGACCAGGATCCAGACCATCACCGGCAGCCCGGCGATCCGGCCGCGTCCGAGGAGGACGAACACCGGGTCGCCGAGGACGTAGCCCTGCGCCCGGCCGTCCGAGAGGAGTTGGGCGATGCCCTTGTAGGCGGCGAGGCCGGCCAGGGTGGCGATGGTCGCGTTGACCCGGCCCCGGACGATGACCAGGCCGTTGACGGTGCCGACGAGGATGCCGACGGCGACCGCCGCGGCCGTCCCGAGCAGGGCGTTCGACCCGGCCGAGGTGAAGGCCATGGCGCTGACCACGGAGGCCAGACCGGCCTGCGAGCCGACCGAGATGTCCAGGCCGCCGCAGATGATCACCACGGTCTGGACGACGGCGAGCAGGCCGGTGATGGTCGCGGCCTCGGCGATCACCCGGATGTTGGTCCAGCCGAGGTAGTGGTCGTCGAGCAGGCCGAAGACGGTGAGGACGAGCGCGAGGGCGCCGAGCAGGCTGAGGTTCTGGCCGCCGATGCCGGTGAGCAGGGCGAGCGGGCGGCCGCGCCCGCGCGGCGCGCGGCCGGTGCCGCCCCCGCCGGTGACCCCGCCGGGACCGGACCGGCCGACGGCGGGCGGGGTGGTGGCGCTGCTCATGAGGGTGCTCCCGGGGTGGTCGGGCGGGCGGTGGCACCGGCCGCGGTGATGTCGTCGGCCATGGCGAGCTGCAGGACGGCCTCCTCGGTGGCGTCGGCGCGGTCGAGCTCGCCGGTGATCCGCCCGTTCTGCAGCACGACGATCCGGTCGGCCAGGCTCAGCAGCTCGGGCAGTTCGGAGGAGATCACCAGCAGGGCGACCCCCTCCTCGGCCAGGTCGGAGATGATCCGGTGGATCTCGGCCTTGGCGCCGACGTCGATGCCGCGGGTCGGTTCGTCGAGGATCAGCAGCTTGGGCCGGCGGGCCAGCCAGCGGGCGAGCACCACCTTCTGCTGGTTGCCGCCGGAGAGCTTGCCGACCTCGTGCTCGATCGACGGGGCGCGCACCCGCAGCCGCCGGGTGTGGGCGCGGACCAGCTCGCGTTCGGCCGCGCGCCGCACGAAGCGCCCGCGGCGCAGCCGTTCCAGGACGGCGATGGAGGTGTTGTCGCGGATCGAGCGCTCCAGGAAGAGGGCCTGGGTGCGCCGCTCCTCGGGGGCGAGGCCGAGGCCGGCCCGGATCACCCGGCCGGGGCTGCCGGCGGGCAGCGGCTGCCCGTCGAGGGTGACGGTGCCGGAGCGGACCGGCAGGTCCCCGGCGAGCGCGAGGGCGAGCTCCGAGCGCCCGGCGCCGATCAGCCCGGCCAGACCGACCACCTCCCCCGCCCGGACGGTGAGGTCGACGTCGCGGACGTGGTCGGTGGTGAGGCCGCGGGCCCGCAGCACGACGCGGTCGGTGGCGACCTCGGCGCGCAGCGCCAGGGCGGAGAGGTCACGGCCGACCATCTGCCGGACGAGCTCGCCCTCGGTGGTGTCGCGCGCGTCCTGGACGCCGGCCAGCTCGCCGTCGCGCAGGACGGCGATCCGGTCGGCGAGGCGGAGGATCTCCCGCATCCGGTGCGAGACGTAGACGACCGCGATGCCCTGGGCGCGCAGCCGGCCGATGAGCGCGAAGAGGGTGTCGGCCTCGTGCTCGGACAGCGAGGAGGTGGGCTCGTCGAAGGCGATCAGCTTGGCCTCGCCGGTCAGCGCCCGCATGATCTCGACGAGTTGGCGCTGGGCGGCGGTGAGCCGGGAGCCGGGGAGGTCGGGGTCGAGCAGGCCGGTGAAGCCGAGCCGGTCCAGGTCGGCGGTGATCCGGGCGCGCAGGGCGGCGCGGTCCAGCCGGCGGCCCCGGCGGGTGGGGAGGGCGCCGGCGTAGACGTTCTCGGCGACCGGGACGTGCGGGACGATCTCGGGTTCCTGCGGGACGAGGCGGATGCCGAGGGCGCGGGCCTGGGCCGGGGAGCGCAGGTCGACGGGGCGGCCGTCGAGCAGGACGCGGCCCTCGGTGGGCCGGTGGTCACCGGTGAGGATCTTCAGCAGGGTGGACTTGCCGGCGCCGTTCTCGCCCATCAGCGCGGTGACCGTGCCGCGGGGGAAGTCGAGGGTGACGCCGCTCAGGGCCCGGACGGCGCCGAAGGACTTGGTGACGGCCAGGACGCCGGTGCCGACCGGCGGTCCCTCGGCGGACGGTCCCTCGGCGGACGGCCCCTCGGCGGCCCGGTCAGCCACAGGTGACTCCCGCGCCCTGCCAGGTGGCGGCGTCGACCATGGTGGCGCGCGCGAACAGCTCGGCCGGGAGCTCCTTGCCGCTCCTGAGCTTGTCGTACATGGCCTGGACGGCGAGCGCGCCGACCTCCCTGCCGTTGATGAACAGCGCGGCCCTCATCCCGGTCGGCTTGCCCGCGCCCCAGTCCTTGCAGGCGAGGTAGGCCCCGAGGCCGACGCCGATCACGTCGTCCGCGCCGACGCCGGCGTTCTGCAGCGCGGTGACGCCGCCGTGCACGTTCTCGTCGTTGCAGCCCCACACCACCCAGTGCTTGACGCCCGCGTTGGCGGTGACGGTCGCGGCGACCTTGTCCTGTGCGCCGGTCGGGGTGTTGTCGGTGGCGACGTCGATGGTCCGGACGCCGGGGGCGGCCGCGTCGAAGGCCTCCTTGGCCGCCTTGACGCGGTCCCCGCAGACGGTGACGTCCTGCTTCCAGGCCGACAGGACCCGGGTGTCGGCCGCGGTCCAGCCGGCCCGGGCGTACTCCTCGGCGGCGCGGCGGCCGACCTCGGCACCCATCTGGGCTCCGCTGAAGCCGATCCGCGGCACCAGGTCGGCCTTGGCGCAGGCGGCCGGGTCGGGTCCGGTGGCGCAGACCTGGTCGTCGGAGGTGAGCAGGGCGATCCCGGCGTCCCGGAGGGTGCGCACGACCTGTGGTCCGACGGCCGGGTCGGGGACGACGACGATCACGCCGCCGGCCTTGCGGGCGACCGCCGCCTGGACCTCGCTGACCGTCTTGTTGGCGTCGTTGCCGAGGTTCACCACCTTGAGGTCGACCCCGAGTTCGGCGGCCTTGGCCCGGGCGCCGGCGGCCTCGCCGATGAAGTACTCCTGGTCCCCCTGCTTCTGCAGGTAGGTGATCGAGATCTTGCCGCCGACGGGCGCCACCGAGGCGTTGCCGGTGATCGTCTCCTGCCCGTCGGAGCACGCCGCGGTCAGGCCGAGCGCCAGCAGGAGGGAGCCTGCCGCGGCGCGGCGGCTGGTGCTTCTGGTCATGGAGGGGACCACTCCTCATCAAGCAGAACCGAACAGATTTCAACGCGATGTGAAATATCACACTCCACCCTGACGGATCGTCAAGCCCCTTGGCAGCGAAAGGCCCTCTTGAGTGTCGACTCCGGCCCTGGCTATGCTGCGTTGCTTTCTGTTTGAAAAAGAGACAGAAAGCACCATCGCGAAACCCCTTCACCAGCGAACCTCATGCGCCCCCACCCGCGCCCCCTGGAGCGCCCATGCGCAGAACCGCGCCCCGCTTCGCGTCCCGCACCCTGCTCGCACTGACCCTTGCCGCGTCCGGTCTCGGCACGCTCGCCCTCGGCCCCGCGGCCGCTCCCGCCACGGCCGCCCCCACGGCCGCCCCGGCGCCCGCCCCCGCGGCCGTCACCGTCGAGAACGGACAGGCCCTCACCCCGCCCATGGGCTGGAACTCCTGGAACACCCTCGGCACCGCCGTCACCCAGGAGCAGGTCGTCCAGACCATCGACTTCATGGTCGCCCGCGGCCTGGTCGCGGCCGGCTACGACACCGTGACCGTCGACGACGGCTGGTCACTGGGCCACCGCGACGACCAGAGCGCCGACTTCGCCAAGACGCCCGAAGGCGCCATGCAGCTCTACGACGCCGACCGCAACCCCGTCAGCGGCACCGACGGCAGCGGCCTCGACCCCACCAGCGGGCACCTGGTGCCCGACCCGGCACGCTTCCCCTCCCGCACCGTCGACGGCCGCACGCTCAACGGCATCGCCTACCTGTCCTGGTACGCGCACAGCAAGGGCATGAGGTTCGGCCTCTACGCCACCACCACCTACACCACCTGCCAGGGGCGCCCCGGCAGCCTGGGCCACGAGAGCACCGACGCCGCCGACTTCGTGGCCTGGGGCGTCGACTACGTCAAGTACGACGACTGCCCCTACGGACCGAGGATCATCGGCCCCGACGGCCACGACTACTACACCCAGGGCACCGGCCGGGAGCTCACCCGCTCCCTCTACGCCCGCGCCCAGGACTTCCGCCGGGCCCTGGACTCCGCCTCCGCCGCGCAGAACCGGCCCCGGGTCACCCTGAGCGTCTCCGCCCAGCCCGTGCACACCGGCGTCCCGTACCTGCTGGCGGCCGACGACCCGGCCCGCACCGACCCGGTCGTCGTCGCCGCCGGCACCCCCGAGCGTGAGGCGCCCGGCTACGCGCCGACCGGGAAGTGGTGCGGCCAGGTCGCCAACCTGTGCCGGATCGGCGGCGACCGCGGCCCCGACCTGGACGGCGTGCTCTACAACGGTCAGCTGCGGACCGCCCTGGCGTACCCGGGCAACGTCCGACCGGGCAGCTGGAACGACATGGACATGCTGTTCGCGGGCTGGCTGTCCCCCTACGGCGTCTACGGCACCACCGACAACTGCCTCTGCCACAAGCCGATGACCGACGACGAGGCGCGCAGCGAGCTGTCGATCGTCGCGATGATGGCCTCCCCGTTCATCCTCGGCGCCGACCTGCGCACCGCGGCCGACTCCCGGCACACCGACCGGGGCGTCACCTGGAGCACCGGTGTCAGTGACACCGCCCTGGCGATGTACAAGAACGCCGACGTCATCGCGGTGAACCAGGACCGCCTCGGCAAGCCGGCCACCCTGGTCGGCGCCCCGCCCGCCGCCGCCACCGCACCGGTCGTGCTCAAGCGCCGGCTCGCCGACGGCGACACCGCCGTCCTGCTGGTCAACCAGGACCCGTCCGGCTGGCAGTACATCACCAGGACGCTCACCGACCTCGGGCTGACGGAGCCCGGCTACACGGTCAAGGACCTCTGGACGGGCGCCACCGGCGTCTTCACCGGCGCCGTCGGCTCCTGGGTGCCGGCGCACGGCGTCGCGTTCTACCGCCTCAGGGCGCTGCCCACCACCGTCCCGTCCGCGGTCGTCGGCGACGGCCGCTACCACGGCATCGCCGCGGGCGGCACCGGCGGGCAGGCCCTGGAGGTACGGGGCATGTGCGCCGCGCCGGACGGCTCGACCACCGACATCAACACCTGGTGGGACTGGCACACCTCGGAGCAGTGGAAGTTCACCCCCAACCCCGACGGCACCGTGCGCATCACCGACAACTGCGACACGCCCACCCAGGTCCACGGCACGCTGACCGGCGGCAACGGGACCGGCTCGGCCGCCTGGGTGCTCAACCGCTGGGACCCCGACAGCCCGCACCAGAAGTGGCGGGTGCTGCAGAACACCGCCACCGGCGCGCTGACCATCACCAACGTCGCCACCGGGCTGGCCCTGGACGCCCCGCAGGCCGCGTCGACCTCGGCGGTCGTGCTGAGCACACCGACCCCGGCCGCCGCGGGCCAGGCCTGGACGCTGCTCAACTGACCGGCCGGGGCCCCGGCCCCGCCCCCGGCCCCCGACTTCCGACTTCCGAACCGGGCCGACTCCCCCGGCCCGCCCTTTCGGTTCCCGCACCCGCCTTTCGGTTCCCTCACCTGGAGGACTCTTGCGCATCCCACCCGCCCGGCCGGGCCGCCGCCTCGCGGCCGCACTGACCGCGCTCACCCTGGCGACCGGCGGCGGCGCCCTCACCGTGGGGCTCCAACTCGCCACCGCACCACCGGCCGCGGCCCTCGACAACGGGCTCAACCTCACCCCGCAGATGGGCTTCAACAACTGGAACTCCACCTACTGCGGGGACCAGTTCAACGAGGCGATGATCAGGGGCATCGCCGACCTCTTCGTCGACAAGGGGCTCAAGGCCGCCGGCTACCAGTACATCAACCTCGACGACTGCTGGGCGCTGCCCCAGCGCGACGGGGCCGGCAACCTGGTGCCCGACCCGGTCCGTTTCCCGCACGGCATCAAGGCGCTCGCCGACTACGTGCACGGCAAGGGGCTGAAGTTCGGCATCTACTCCAGCGCCGGCGACCACACCTGCGACGTCAAGGGCTTCCCCGGTGGTCTCGGCCACGAACAGCAGGACGCGGATCTGTGGGCGTCCTGGGGCGTCGACTACCTGAAGTACGACAACTGCCACAACCAGGGCGCCGATGCGCAGACCCGGTACCGGACCATGGGCGAGGCACTGAAGCGGACCGGACGGCCGATCCTCTACAGCATCTGCGAGTGGGGCAGCACCGGCCCGTGGAACTGGGCGCAGCCGGTGGGCAACTCCTGGCGCACCACCGGTGACATCAGCGACAACTGGCAGAGCATGATCTCCATCGCGCAGGCCAACCAGGGCCTGGCCAACTACGCCAAGCCCGGTGCCTTCAACGACCCGGACATGCTGGAGGTCGGCAACGGCGGCATGACCGGCACCGAGTACCGGACCCACTTCAGCCTCTGGGCGCAGATGGCCGCCCCGCTGATGATCGGCACCGATCTGCGCACCGCGGAGCCGGAGACGCTGGAGATCCTGACCAACAAGGACGTCATCGCGGTGGACCAGGACCCGCTGGGCCGGCAGGGCGCCGTGGTCTCCCGGGAGAACGGGCTGGTGGTGATGAGCAAGCCGCTGGCGGACGGCAGCCGTTCGGTGACCCTCACCAACGAGGGCTCCTACGACGCCACCATCAGCACCACCGCGCAGGCCGTCGGTATCGGCGGCGCCGCGTCGTACACGGTCAAGGACCTGTGGACCAAGCAGAGCACGACCAGTGGCGGGGCGATCAGCGCCGTCGTGCCGGGGCACGGCACGGCGATGTTCCGGGTCACCCCGGGCTCGCCGGTCGCCCCGCCCACCGGGGTGACCCGGCTGAGCGACCTTCCGTTCACCTCCGTCTCCAACTACTGGGGTCCGGTGGAGCGCGACCGCAGCAACGGCGACCACCTGGCCGGCGACGGGACGACCATCACCGTCCGCGGCGTCGCGTACCCCTACGGCCTGGGGGTGCACGCCCCCAGCGAGATCGGCTTCCACCTGGGCGGCACCTGCCGCAACCTGGTCACCGACGTCGGGATCGACGACGACGCGTACGGCAACGGCTCGGTGGCGTTCCAGGTCTACGCCGACGGTGTGAAGGCCGCCGACAGCGGACCGGTCACCGGCCGGGACGCGGCGAAGCGGCTCACCGCCGACCTCACCGGGGCCCAGGAGCTGCGCCTGGTGGTCACCGACGGCGGTGACGGCACCAGTTGGGACCACGCCGACTGGGCGAACGTCCGGATCGCCTGCGGCAGCGGCCCGGCCGCCGGGACGCACCAGCTGTCCGACCTCGCCTGGTCCGCCGCCGGGAACAGCTGGGGCCCGGTCGAGCGGGACATGAGCAACGGGGGCAACCAGGCCCGTGACGGTTCCGCGATCACCATCGGGACCACCACGTACGCCAAGGGCCTGGGCGTGAACGCGTTCAGCGAGATCGTCTACTACCTCGGCGGCTCCTGCTCCGCGCTCAGCACCGATGTGGGCGTGGACGCCGAGGCGCAGGGCCGGGGCTCGGTCTCCTTCCAGATCTACGCCGACGACACCAAGGTCGCCGACAGCGGGCGGATGACCGCCGCCTCCGGGGTGGGGCACCTCACCGGGGCGCTGGCCGGGGCCAACGAGCTGCGGCTGGTGGTGACGGACGGCGGTGACGGCACCAACAGCGACCACGCCGACTGGGCGGCGCCGGTGCTCACCTGCTGACCGGCTGAACGGCCGGCCGGCTGCGGGCGGCCGGGGCGGGCGCGGTGCCGGATGGTCCCCGGCGCCGTGCCCGCCTGCCTTCCTGCCCCGCCCGCCGGGCCGCCGGGCTGCCGGGGCCGCCGGGCCGTGGTCTCGGTGGTGTCAACAGCTTGACGGTCTGGGACGGTCGCGAACAGTTCACGCGGCTCGGGCACGCCGAGCGGGCCGACGAACTGGCCATGCTCGGCGGCGCGGTCCTCGCCCACAACACCTCGCCCGAGGACCTGCACAAGCGCGTCGACGAGGACCCGTTCGTCGCCCAGGACGTCGTCACGCCGGAGATCATCGAGATCGCACCGGGCGTGACGGACGATCGGCTGAGCTTCCTGCTGTGACGTCAGGGCTCCCCGGCCCGCGGGGCGCACCTCCGCACCGTGACCGTTGTCACCGATGACCGCGGTACCGTCGCCTCGCGAGGCCGGCGTCCGCACCGGCCTCCGCACCGGCGTCCGCGCGGCCGCCGAGCCGCGCCAACCGCCGGCGCATCCCGCCTATACCGCGGCCCGGTTCGGCGCCCCGGGCGGACCTCCCCCCGTTGTCGGTGACGGTCAGCCGGGCGGCCGGACCGTCCAGGGTGAGCCGGATCTCCACCCGGGTCGCCCGGCCGTACCGGCGGGCGTCGGCCACGGCCTCCCGGGCGGCCCGGTAGAGGGTGGTGAGCGTCCCGGCATCGTGTCCCGACTCGTCCCCGGTGACGGTCAGTTCCACCGTCAGCCGGTCGTCGTCGAGATTCCGCGCGAGGCCGGTGAGCGAGCGGACCAGCGAGAACGGGCGGTCCTCGTCCGGCGCGCCCGCCGACCCGCGGACCTCCGCGAGCGCCAGCCCGGCCGAGCGGCGCGCCTGCGCGACGGCCCGCGCCGATGCCGCCGGATCCAGCGTCCGCAACGTCTCGGCCTGCTCCAACTGCGTTCCGACGGCCGCGAGATGGCGGCCGAGGCTGTCGTGGACCTCCCGGGCGAGCCGGTAGCGCTCCTCGGCCGCGGACAGCTCGGCGACCCGCTCCGCACAGCGGGCCAGCCGCTCGTGCGACTCGCCCAACCGCGCCCGCACCTCCTGCTCACGGACCGCCGCCCCGGCCGTCGACAGGGCCAGCGCCAGGGCGAGGCCGAACATCAGCACGTCCGACCCGTGGGCCGGCCGCGCCCACCACCCCGGCTCCAGGACGGTCAGGGCGACCGGCAGCAGCGCCGCGCACCCGGCGGCGCAGCCGAACGCCACCCGCCGCCCGAAGGCCGGGTACGCGGTGAACGGCACCAGCACGAACAGCACCCACGACACCCCGGAGCCGTCCACCACCGCGACCGCCGCGAACAGCACCACCCGCACCGCCAGCAGCACTTCCGGGGGCAGCGCCGCGGCCGGCGCGCGGCCCGGTCCCGGCGACTCCAGGGCGAGCAGGGCCAGCAGGCCCGCGGCGAAGACGGCGAGCCGCGCACCGCCGAACTCCCCTGCGGCGAGCGCCTCGTGGGAGAAGCCACCGGCCAGGACCACCGTGTAGAGCACGGGCGGGATCCACCGCACTGCGCGCTGTTCCATCCGCCCTCCCCGCGTGCCGACCGGGCCGGTCCCGACCACCGCCGGGGACTGTACCCGCATTCCCGGCCCCCTCCCCTCCCCGGCCGAAAGACAGGCCGAAGGTCATGGACGGCCCCGGCCCGACCCTCGCGAACATGTGCAATTCGGCACTTCTTGGCCCCCTCGGCCGACCTCTAGCGTCTTGGGTGTCCGGTTCGGCGACCGAGGAGGGACCGCCCATGAGGAACGAATCGACGACGCTCCGCCAGAACGAGCGCCCCTACGTACGCCCCGACGTCCACCACGGTGACAGCGACGGAGGCGGCGGGACCAGCGAGGACTCCCGCGCGGCTCGACGCGGGAGTCCTCCGGGGCGGCCGGCGTCACCGCTTCATGTAGACGCTGTCCATGAAGTCGATGATCTGCTGGTCCGTCAGGTGCTGGCCCTCGCGGTGGCCCGTCGCCAGGTCCGCCTCGCTGATCATGCCGACCAGCCGGTCGCCGTCGATCACCGGGATGCGGCGGATCTGGTGCTGCTCCATCTTCTGGAGCACGGCGTCGATGCCGTCCTCGGCACGGACGCAGTGCAGGTGACCGGCCAGTTCCACGGCCTTCGTGGTGGACGGGTCCTTTCCCTCCGCGATACATCGGACGATGATGTCGCGGTCGGTGATGATGCCCTTCAGCTTCTGGTCGTCACCACAGATCGGGAGGGCGCCGACACCCATGTCGCGCATCATCCGGGCGGCGTCGGCGAGGCTCTGTTCGGCGCCGATGCACTGGGCGCCGGGATGCATGATGTCTCGGGCAGTGGTCACGGGGACTCCTCCTCCGGGTCTTCCCCCGAGCACCGGGTGTTCCGGTGTTCCCACGCTATGCACGCCGCCGACGGTCCGCGAGCGCATCGGGCCCGGGGCTACCCGCGGTCACCGCCCGCCCCGGCTCCGGGCCGGTGCCGGGGCGGCGCGGCGGGCCGATACTGGGGGCGTGACGGAGGAGTCCGCCGGGGCGCCCCCCGGCACGGGGACGGCCGGCCACGACCTGGTCGACGAGGCGGTCCGGGTGCGGCCGGCCACGGCACTGCGCCCGTACGTGGCCTGGTACTCGGGCTACCGCCAGCGCGGTCTGCCGCCTGCCCTGCACCGCGGCCTGCCGTCCCCGTACCTGACCTTCATCCTGACCCTGGACGAGCCGATCACCATGGCCGGCCACCCGGACCCGGAACAGCCGCCCGGCCGGTACGCCACCCTGCTCGGCGGCCTGCACACGGCTCCCGCCCTGATCAGCCACGACGGCCGGCAGTCCGGCATCCAGCTCGCCGTCCACCCGCTGGCGGCCCGAGCCCTGTTCGGGCTGCCGGCCGGGGAGCTGTCCGGGCTGGACGTCCCGGCCGAGGCGGTGCTCGGGTCGGCGGTCGCGCACCTCCAGGAGGCGGTCCAGGAGGCCCGCGGCTGGGCGGAGCGGTTCGCGGCGCTGGACGGCGCGCTGCTGCGGCTCGCGCGACCGTCCGGCCAGGTGCCGTCGGAGGTCGTCCAGGCGTGGCACGCGCTACGGCGCAGCGGCGGGGTGCTGCCGGTGGCGGCGCTCGCCCGGGAGACCGGGTGGAGCGGGCGGCACCTGCTGGACCGGTTCCGCCGGGAGACCGGCCTCAGTCCCAAGGCCGCCGCCCGGGTGATCCGGTTCGACCGGGCCCGCCGGCTGCTGGCCGCACCCGGCCCGGCGCCCCGGCTGGCGGAGCTGGCGGCGAGCTGCGGGTACGCCGACCAGGCCCATCTGGCCCGCGAGTTCCGCGCGCTGGCCGGGTGTGCACCGAGCGTCTGGCTGGCCGAGGAGGGGCCGGGCGCAGCGAAGTTCCGAAACGTTCAAGGCGGGGCCACCGGGCCCGCGCCAGAGTGGGAGGCATGACGGCGGTCCGGCCCGGCGCCCGTCCGGAGCCGGTCACCGCACGACCCGAGGAGACACCCGCCATGGACACCAGCAGCACGGACAACACGGAGAGCGGAACGGCGCCCGCGCCGCAGGTCTGGCCGAGCCTGCGCGCCCGCGACGCCCGCGCGCTGATCCGCTTCCTGTCGGAGGCGTTCGGATTCGAGCAGGTCGTCGCCTACGGCGAGGGCGAGTTCGTGGCCCACGCGGAACTCGCCTGGCCGGAGGGCGGCGGGGTGATGCTGGGCTCCGACCGGCCGACGCCGGAGGGCGGCGAGCCCTGGCCCGGCGGCCCGGGAACGTTCACCGCGTACGTGGTCACGGCGGACCCGGACGCGCTGCACGCGAGGGCCGTCGCCGCCGGGGCGCGGATCACCACCGCACCGTTCGACACCGACTACGGATCGCGCGACTTCGCCGCCGCCGACCCGGAGGGCAACCACTGGTACTTCGGCACCTACCCGGGTGCCCCGCGACACCCGGCGGGCTGAGCCGTGGGCCCTCGCACGACACCCGAGGAGGCGCCGCCCGCAGACGCACCGCCCCGTGGCACCCAGCCCCGGGACACCCGGCCGCAGGGCACCCGGCCCGGCGGCGCTCCGCCGGACGCCCCGCCCGGCGGGCCGGCGGTGACGGTGGAGCGGCTGCGGGCCGTCTGCCTGGCGCTGCCGGAGGTGGAGGAGCGGCTCAGCCACGGCGAACCGACCTGGTTCGCCGGAGCCGGCCGCCGGGCACGGGTGTTCGCGATGCTCGCCGATCACCACCACGACGACCGTCTCGCGTTCTGGTGTCCGGCGGCCGCCGGAGCGCAGGAGTTCCTGGTCGCCGAGGAACCGGAGCGGTTCTTCCGGCCGCCCTACGTCGGCCACCGGGGCTGGGTCGGCGTCCGCCTCGACGTGGCACCGCTCGACTGGGAGCGGATCGAGGACCTGGTCGCCGACGCCCATGCCCTGGTGACCGGCCCAGCACCTTGACAATATTTTTAGGTCGTGAGACCTATTTTTACTCCATGACCTCTTCTCCGGACGCCCGCGTCCTCGCTCCCGCCACCGTCGACACGCTCACCCACGACCCGCAGGGGCCGGTGCTGCTGGTCGGCGGCTACGGGACGGTCGGCGCCGAACTCGCCCGCCTGGTGGCCGCCGACGAGCACCCCGTCCTGCTCACCGGCCGCTCCGTGGAACGGGGAGCGGCGCTCGTCCGCGACCTCGGCGGAGCCCCGCACGCCGAGGCCCGCCGCTGGGACCTCGCCGATCCGGAGCCGTTCGACGCCGCGGTCCGGGCCGTCGTGGGCGTGGTCAACGACCCCGACGACCGGGTGCTGCGGGCGGCGGCGGCCGGCGGCGTGCCGTACGCCGACGTCACCCGCTGGACCACGCGGCTCCAGCGCGCCGCCACCGTGGCCGCGCTGCTGCGCCCCACCGCGCCGGTGCTGCTCTCCTCCGCCTGGATGGGCGGCGTCGTCAGCCTGGTCGCCGCCGCGCTGGCGGAGCGGCTCGGCGGCGCGGACCGGGTCGAGACCGCCATCCGCTGGGACCTCGCCGACCGGGCCGGTGCGGACTCCGTCGAGTTCATGGACCGGCTGGGGCTGGACTTCGAGGTCGTCCGCGCGGGGCACCGCCGCACCGTCGCCCCGCTCGGCGACGTGGGCACCGTCCGGATCGGCGCCCGCCCCACCCGAGTGGCCCGGATCGACACGCCCGAGCAGTTCACCCTGCCGCTCACCCTCGGCGCCGGCACCGCCACCACCCGGATCGGCTTCAGCTCCGGCCTCAGCACCCGTGCCCTGCTGGCCGCCAAGCACACCGGCTTCTTCCGCTGGGGCCGGGGCGAGCGCTGGCAGTCCGCCCGCCGCGCCCTGCTGTACTCCCCCGGCGACGGCGGCACCGCGTTCCTGCGGATCGACGTCACCCGCGGCGACCGCACCCTCGCCGCCGTCGTCGAGGACCGCGCCGGCCAGGCCCACCTCACCGCCGTCGGCGGTCTGCTCGCCCTGCGCCGGGCGCTCGGCACGGACGGCTCGGCACCGGCCCCGGCCGGTGTCTCCTTCCCGGAACAGACGCCCCGCCCCTCGCTGGTCCTGCCCGCCCTCGCCGCCCTCGGCGTCACG
The DNA here is from genome assembly GCF_042749955.1 of Kitasatospora sp. NPDC059462. Classification (NCBI taxonomy): domain Bacteria; kingdom Bacillati; phylum Actinomycetota; class Actinomycetes; order Kitasatosporales; family Streptomycetaceae; genus Kitasatospora; species Kitasatospora sp. NPDC059462. The sequence continues at coordinate 28,824 of NZ_JBHYUU010000055.1, forward strand.
GTCGACATCCGCGCCGCCACGGGCTTGAATGCTGCCGCATGAGCACCACACCCGGCGCCGGCACCCCGGCCCACCCCGCCTCGCCCGCCCCCGCCGGAACCGCCGGCCCGCCCCGGGGCCGGGCCCGCGGCCCGAAGGCGGCACGGATACGGGACACCACCCCACCCGACACCCCCGCCCCCGACCCCGACCCCGACCGGGCCCCCTCCCCCGGTCCGGCGCGCGGGCGGAAGGGGGCGGAGCGGCGGGAGGCGCTGCTCGACGCGGCGGAGGGCGTGCTCGTCGCCGAGGGCGGGCCGGAGCTGACGATGCGGGCCGTGGCGGCGGCGGCCGGGGTGCGGCTGGGCCACCTCCAGTACTACTTCCCCACCCACGCCGACCTGGTGGCGGCGGTGCTGGAGCGGGTGCTGCGGCGGTCGGCGGAGCGGTTGGCCCCGCTGCTCGGCACCGACGCCCCCGCCTCGGCGGTGGTGGGGGCACTGCTGGCGGAGCAGGAGGACGCCCGGCTGGTGCGGCTGTTCGCCGAGCTGTGGGCGCTGGCCGCCCGGGACGCGGCCGTGGCCGGTGCCGTCCGGGGGTTCTACGACGACTACCGCGAGCAGGTGGCCGCGTTCCTCGCCCGCCGCCGCCCCGGAATGCCGGAGACCGAGCGGCGGGCCCGGGCCGGGGTGTTCGTGATGCTGGTCGAGGGCGCCTCGCTGTTCCGCTCCGGGGTGGCCGGCGAGCGCGCGCCGGACACCGACGAGACGCTGCTCCGCACCGCGCTGGACCTGATCGGGCCGTGACCCGCGCGGCCCGGAACGGCTCGCGCCACGCCCCCGCCGCGGGCAGACTGGCCGCAACGGACCCGGCCCGGCCGGGACGCGCGCAGCCTCGGAGGCGGCGATGCCGCAGATGGTGGTCGACGGGCGCACCCTCGCGCTCTCGCACCTGGACAAGGTGTACTACCCGCAGACCGGCACCCTCAAGGGCGAGGTGCTGCGCTACTACGCCGCCGTCCACACCGCGTTGCTGCCCCATCTGCACGACCGCCCGGTCTCCTTCCTCCGCACCCCGGACGGCGTGGCGGCCGAGGTCTTCATCGCCAAGAACCCGCCGCCCGGGACACCCCGCTGGGTGCGCACGGTCGAGGTGCCGAGCAGCAGCGGCGAGCTGCACCAGGTGGTGCTGGAGAGCGGCGCGGCCCTGCTCTCGCTGGTGAACCTGGGGTGCCTGGAGCTGCACGTGCCGCAGTGGCACGCCGCCGCGCCCGGGCTGGCGGACCGGCTGGTGCTGGACCTCGACCCGGGGGCCGGAGCGACCGTCCTGACCTGCCGCACGGTGGCCGGGATGCTGCGCGAGCGGCTCGCGGCGGACGGCCTGGAGGCCTGGGTGAAGACCTCCGGGGGCAAGGGCCTGCACCTGCTGGTGCCGTTGGAGCCGACACCGAGCGCGCAGGTCTCCGCCTACGCCAAGCAGCTGGCCGCCGAGCTGGAGACCGCCCACCCCGACCTGGTGGTGCACACCATGGCGAAGGCCCGCCGGACCGGCCGGGTGCTGGTCGACTGGTCGCAGAACGCGGCGAAGAAGACCACCGCCGCCCCGTACACGGTCCGGGCGCAGCAGCGGCCGACGGTGTCGGCCCCGCTCTCCTGGGCGGAGCTGGACGAGGCCGGTTCGGCGGAGGACCTGGTCTTCACGATCGCCGACGTCCCCGGGCGGCTGACCGCGCACGGTGACCTGTTCGCGCCCCTCCTCGACCCGGCACGCGCCCGTCCACTGCCCGCCGCCACCACGGCCGGCCCGGACCGCCCCGTCCGTCGGTCCCGTCCGGCCCGCGAGGTCCCGGCGGCGGACCGGGCCGAGGCTCCCCCGCCGGCGCCGCGCCACGCCGCCGCCCACGCCCCCGCCCCCGTCCCCGCCCGGGACCCGGTGGTCCTGGAACCCCCCGTGGAGGTGATGCGCCCGGCGGCGGTGCCCGCCGTCCCGCCGGCGGACGGCCTCGGCGGCTCCGGAGTGGTCTACGAGCTGAAGCTGGACGGCTTCCGCTGCGTGGCCTTCGCCCGCGGTCCGGAGCGCCCGCCGTTCCTGCAGTCCCGCTCCGGGCGGGACCTCACCGCCGAGTTCCCGCCGATCGCCGCCGCCGTCGCCCGGCTGCCGGCCGGGCTGGTGCTGGACGCGGAGCTGGTCGCCTGGCGCGGCGGGCGGTTCGCCTTCGAGGAACTGCTGCGCACCCGCCGGGCCCGGGCCGCCGACGACGTGGCGCTCGGGCTGGTCGCCTTCGACGTGCTGGCCCTGCCCGGCCGGGACGTCCGGGGGCTGCCGCTGGCCGACCGGCGGCGCCTGCTGCTGGCGGCGCTGGCCGACGTCCCGCCCCCGGTCCAGGCCGTGCTGGCGACCACCGACCGGGCCGAGGCGCTGACCTGGATGGAACGACTGGCGGACACCGGGGTCGAGGGGCTGGTCTGCAAGGCCGCCGGCTCCACGTACCGGGCCCGCGGCGCCGGGCGGGTCTGGGTGAAGTACCGGCGCGGCGACACCGTGGACGCGACCGTGCGCGCCGTCACCGGGCCGCCCGCCCGCCCGAGGGCGGTGGTCCTGGAGCTGGACGACGGCCGGGTCCTGCTCTCCTCGCCCCCGCTGTCGCCGCCCCAGTCCCGGCAGGTCGCGGAGGCGGCGGCCGGGCGGCTCGGCGCGCCCGTCCACGATCCGCAGTACGGCTCCGTCCGCCCGCTCGGCACCCCGTTGCGCGCCGAGGTCACCGTGGCCGGACGGCCCCCGACGGCGCTCTTCGTCCGGCTGCGCGGCGACTGAGCCCCGCCCACGCCCGGGCCGCACGCCGCAGCGGCGCAGCGGCGCAGCGCACCGGAGCCACCCACCGTGACCCGACACCGAGGGAGCGCCACCCATGGAGCCCACCCCCAGCCCCGGAGCCACCGACCCCCACGACGGCGCGGCCGTCCACGACGACGCGCCCGTCCACGTGGTCGGCCGGATCGGCGTCGACTTCCGCTCCGAGGCCCGCCGCGACGGCTTCCGCCGACAGCTCGGCGAGGCGGACCCCGACGGGCCTCCCCCGGACCCCGGGGACGTCCGGCAGCTGTACGACCACCTCGTCCGCAACCCGTGGGCCGCGTCCCGGCTGACCTGGACGCTCTCGCTCGACAGCACCCCGGTCTACGCCCTGGAGGCCGAAGCCGCCGTGGCGATGGACTGGTCCGGCCCGCTCCCCGGCCCCGAACCGGGCGGGAGCGAGGAGGAACGGCTCGCGCTGCTGCGCCGGATCGCCGCCGCCCCGCCGGTGCACCCCGTGCACCGGGCACTGCGCGACACCCTGCTCGGCCAGTCGCTCCCGGCCGGGGACCCGGGCCGCATCGCCCGGCTCACCGTGCCCGGGCGGCTCACCGGCCGCTCCGCGCGGCTGTTCTCGGGCGAGGTCGTACCGGTGGTCCGGGTGAGCTCGGTCGGGCTGGCCCGCTGGACGGAGACCCCGCTCATCGCTGCCGCCGCGGCCGCCGTGCACGCCGCGGAACGGCAACGCCACCACGACCACGACCACGACCTCGACCACGACCGGGTGACCGAGCACCTCCGCGTGCTGCTCGACCGGGTCTACCGCCACCTCCGCAACCCGGGCCGCAGTGCCGCCGAGCGGGCCCTGAACCACGCCGTGACGGAGTCCTTCCTGAGCGGCGGCCTGCTCGGCGAGGGCCCGCTCTCCGCCGCCCTGGTGCCCGGCGGCCCCGAGGAGGGCCCCGCCCCGCCCCGCCTCTACACCCTGGAGGCGATCACCGTCGCCAGGACCCCGCGCTGCCGGGCGGGCTCCGACTGCCAGGACGTGATGATCCGCTTCTCCGACCCGGACGGCGAGCGACGCGCCCCCGTCACCTACGTCCACACCATCGACGTGAGCGACGAGCTGCCGGTCAGCCTGGCACCGGTGCACCGCTTCCTCGGCTGACCTCCCCCGACCCCACCGACCCGCCGATTCCACCGCCCCCCCGACCCCATCGACCCCTCGACCCCGCCACCTCCGCCGCACCACCGGCCTCAGCGTCGCGCTGCCGGTCCACCGCCTCCCCGGCCGGCCTCGTCCGGCGCCGCCACGTGGCGGGAGGGGGCCGCCTCATGCGCGACCGGCCAGGGCGGGTGCGGGCCGCCGAGCGGGTGGGTGTGGGCCAACTCCGTCACCAGTGCCTCGTTGAACGCCGGGAGGTCGGCCGGCCTCCGGCCGGAGACGAGCACCCCTGGCCCGTCCCGGCAGACGTGGACCGGTTCGTCGACCCAGAAGGCACCGGCGTTGACCAGGTCGGTGCGGATGCTCGGCCAGGAGGTGAGGGTGCGGCCGCGCACCGCGTCCGCCTCGATGAGCGTCCACGCACCGTGGCAGATCACCGCGACCGGCCGGCCGGCGGCGGACAGCTCGTGTACGAAGGCGACGGCCGCCCGGTGCAGCCGCAGCGCGTCGGGATTGGCCACACCGCCCGGCAGGACCAGCGCGTCGTAGCCGGCCCGCTCCGCCACGCCGACCACGTCGTCGACCGGGAAGGTGTCCGCGCGGTCCAGGTGCCGGAACGCCTGGACGCGTCCGGGCCGGGTGGACACCAGCCGCGGCGTGCCGCCCGCCTCGGCGACGGCCTGCCACGAGGAGGTCAGTTCGGCCTGCTCGACGCCCTCGGGCGCGACCAGGAAGGCGACCGTCCGGCCGGTGAGGGCGACGAACTCCACCCGGCTCACCCCCGCCGCCGTCCTCCCCGTCCGGCCTCCGCCACCCGCGCGTAGTGCGCGTCCAGCGCGGCCCGGCCCTCCCGCGACAGTCCGTGGACGGCCGGCTCGCGGCCCGCCCGGTCGATGGCGGCGGGCGGCGGCGCCGAGCGCACCCGGGCCCGCGGGCAGTCGAGGTGGACGACCAGCTCCAGGTGGTCGATCCGGGAGACCAGCCCGACCGGCACCAGGACCGGGGCGCCCGGCACCCACGGCCGGGTGTCCACCAGCAGGTGGTCGCCGGCGTCCTGGTCGACGTGGCCCAGCGGGCCGTCGGTCGCCTCGACGTCGTAGCCGACCAGGGTCAGGTCGGCAGCATGGTGGGAGCCCGGGCGGTACTCCCACAGATCGGTGGTCATCACAACTCCGGGTGGTCACATCTCCGGGTGGTCCCACGGCCGTCGCTCGCGGCGGTCCGGACGGTCCCGGCGCTCGTCCCGGCGGCCGTCGCCGTCCGCGGGCTCCCCCGGCCACCCACGGCTCCGCGGCTCCCGGTACCCGCCGTCCAGCAGGTCGTCCGCCGTCTCCGCGCCGCCGCGCCGCCGGTGGTGCAGCAGGGCCGAGAGTCCGGCCGCCAGCGCGACGCTGCCGACCCAGACCACGGCGGCCGCGATCGCCATGGTCGCGGTGGGCTTGCGCACCGCGACGCTGAGGCAGATCGCCGACATCACCAGTGCGGTCATCAGCACCCCGACCGGCACCCGGCGGCCGAGGCCGCACAACGCGCTCCCCAACCGGCTCGGGCGTTTCGCACCCATGGTGCTCAATCGCCGGTCGAGCCGGGTGTCCCGGCGCAGTTCACCCTCGATCTCGGCCAGGAGCCGACGCTCCCGTCCGCTCAGCGCGGGTCCGTCCATCTCGGTCACCTCCGGCACTTCCGGTGACGACGTCCTCCCGTCCGGGCGAGTGCCCGGCGGGGTGCGGGCTAGCCGCTCCGGCCCGCGGAGGCGGTCGAAGCGGTCGGACGGCGGTCACCGAACGCCCGGGGCCGGGCGAGCAGGCTGTCGTCCAACGCGCGCAACAGGGCCGCGGCGTCGCGGTGCACCTCGACGGCGCCCGCCGCCCGCAGCTCGGGTGTGGTGGCACCGGCGCCGAGCACGGCGACGCAGGCCACCCCGGCCCGGCGCGCGGCCCGGACCTCGGACGCGCTCCCGGCGACGAACACCGCGTGCGCGGGCTCGCCGTCCACCAGGTCGAGCGCGGCCCGGACCGGGTCGTGGCCGGGATCGGTCACGACGAGCGCGGGCGCCTCGGCCGGCCCGGGGGCGGTCAGCACCACGGTCCACCCGCGGGCGGCGCACTCGCGCGGCAACTCGGCGGAACCGTGTGACGTTCCACGCCAATCGGCCCCGAAGAGTGCCGCCGAGATGACCGTCATGGCCCACCGTTCCCGTTCCGCACCACGCACCGGGCGCGCCCTTCCAGGTTAGGCCCGCACCCCTCACCCCGCCCCCCGCCCACCCGGGGCGGGGGGCGCGGACACGCCGGGACCGCGCGGCCCCAGCCGCCGGAACTGCCCGCCGGGACTGCCCGCCGGGACCGGTGTGCTCAGGCGTCGGGCCCGGTGGGCCAGGGGTCGGTGGCGAGGCGGGCGTGGAGGTGTTCGTCGTGGTGGAGGCCGTCACCGAAGCGGAAGGAGGCCCGGAGGGTGCCTTCGAGGGGGAAGCCGCAGCGTTCGGCGACACGGCAGGAGGCGGGGTTGTCGACCGCGTGCGCGAGTTCGATCCGGCGGGCACCGGCGGTGTCGAAGCCCCAGCGGGTGATCGCCCGGGTGGCCCGGGTGACGATGCCGCGGCCGCGGGCGGACGGGAGGAGCCAGTAGCCGACCATGGCGAGGCCGTCGGCGCGGTCGGTCCACCGCAGGGCGATGGTGCCGAGCAGTTCGGCGTCGGCGGCGTCCAGGATCGCGAAGTAGCCGAGGCTGCCGTTCTCCCAGCCCGCGGCCCAGCGGTCGATGGACGCCTGCGCCTGGACCAGGTCGGAGGCGCGCAGCGGGTTCCAGAGGGCGATCTCCGGATCGGCGGCCGCCTCGGTGAGCCGTGCCACCGCGCCGCCCCGCACCTCCAGTCCGGGCCCCCACGGACGCAGCACGAAGTCGCCCAGGTCGAGCGTGGCCGGGACGAAGGCGCGGCTGTCGGCGGGCGGTTCGGTGACCGGGGCGGTGACCGGTGTGGTGGCAGGTGCGGTGACCGGGGTGGTGGCAGGTGCGGTGCTCATACGATCTTCCTACCTCCCGCTGTCCTCACCAGCAACGGATTTGTCGTCGCCGGAGGACCGGTGCGGCCGCGGGCCCGGCGCGACGGCGGCACCGAGTGGCCGGGGCCCGGGGCCGCCGCTGCACCGGGGGCGTCAGATCCGGGCGAGGTAGCCGTTGTCCACGAGCCAGAGCACGTTCAGCCGGTCCGGGCCGTTGGGGACGAGGGCGGCGTCCAGCTGGTACTGCAGGCCGTAGCCGGGCTGGCCGAACCAGGGCGCGATCGGGCCCGCGTGCACCCGGAGGGGCTTCAGCACCTTGTAGTCGTGGTAGTTGCAGGTCGCGGCCGGGTTGCTGTCCAGGCTCTGCGGCGGGATCGAGCGGCTGGCGTAGGGCAGGCCCTCGGGGGCGAGGAAGGAGCCGTACTCGCTGCCGTAACGGTCGATCCGCTGGTTCGGGTAGAGGGTGATCTCGAACTCGACCGGGGTGCCGTCGGGCAGGGTGACGTAGCCGTTGGCGGGCGGGTAGATCCAGCCCGGGCTGCCGTTGTTGGCGGTGGGGCTGTGGTAGGTGGCGAGGAACTTGTCCTCGGCGAGGCCACCGGTGCGGTGGTAGCCGATCAGCTCGCGGCCGACCGTGCCGGTGGTCGGCAGGTCGGCGGGGCCGAGGCGGGGGTCGCCGTGGAAGTCCGCCGTCGAGCACTCGCCGGACGGGGTGGCGGCCGCCCCGGCGGCGAGGGCCGGGGTGGTCGGGGCGAGCAGGGCGACGACCGCGGCGACCGGCACGGCGAGCAAGCGAAGGCGCACGTCTTCTCCGTCGTGAGGTGATGGCGATGGGGGCGGGCCGGAGCGCGATCCGTCACCCTCCGCGTCCGGGCCGACACCAGGCAAGCGGATCATCTGACCATGCGTCAACCACAGGAGCCCACAACGGATCCGGATCCCCCGGTTTCGGCCAACCGCGCACGCCAGGCGCCGGGGGCGCGCACACTGGAGGGTCGCGCCCCCAGCCTCGGACCCGGCGCAGCCGCCGCAACCAGCGGCGGACCGTGCCGGAGCCGCCGGACAACGCATCAGTTCCATTGACAGCCGCCCGGGCCGGCCCGATCCTCGCCGATACGGCCCGGCCACCGGCCACGGCCGCTCGACGACCGGGGGTGGTCAGCGATGACGGACCAGTGCGCCGCGCGGCGGATGCCGACGTCGATCCGGCGGGCGGTCGTGTGCGTGTGGATCCACGCCGCGCTCAGCGGCTGCTCGGGCCTGCTGCTGCTCGGGGCCCTCGGCCGGAACCAGGGCGACGAGGTCGCGCTGGTGCGCTTCGTCGCGATGACCTCCGTGCTGCTCGCCCTGCTGCTCGGCACCTGCGCGGGCCTCGCCTCGCGCCGGGCCGCCTGGACCAGGACGACGGTGGCCGTGATCGAGGCGCTGTCCGTCGCCGCCGGGGTGCTCCTGGTGGTGACCGGCTCGTTCGCCGCGCTGGCCGGCATCGCCCTCGGCGGCTTCGTGCTGCGGGCGTTCCTGTCCGCCGACGGACGCGCCTGGTTCAGCGACTAGGGAGAGCCCGACGGTTCGCACCGGACCGGCGTGCGACGGAGACCGCACCGCGGGCCCCCGTTCCGAGACGGGACCTTCCACGCGCCCGAACCGGCCGCGGCCCGGGTGAGGGGTCCGGACTGCTCGGTCAATCCTCCGTCCGAAGCCACTGACGAGCGGCCCCGAGCCGCTGGTCACGGTCGGGCGCGAACAGCGCAGGAAGTGACTCGTGAGCTGAACACCCGGGGGCACCCCCGGCCGGCGGGCGTCGGGCGGGGGTTCGCGGACCGGTCCCCCTGCGGCGCGGGGTCAGCCCCGGCTGCTGGGGGCCAGGCGGCCGAGGAGGTGCAGCAGGCGGTCGAGCGCGTCGCGGGAGTTGGGCTCCGTCAGGTTGACCATCAGCCGGAACGCCGCCCGCAGCAGGGCCGGGCTGCTCAGTCCGGCCGCCCCGGCGGCGCCCACCAGGCGCGGGCGGCTCAGCGCCGCGGCGGCGAGCCGGCCGAGCGCGAAGTAGCCGTCGTAGGCGGCGCGCAGCGCCTGCGGGTAGGCGCGCAGGGCGAGGTCGCGGCCGCGGTCGGTGCGCCGGGCGAGGGCCTGGACGATCGCCTCGGCGGCGTACCGGCCGGACTCCATCGCGTAGGCGATGCCCTCCCCGGTCGCCGGGCTGACCGTGCCGCCGGCGTCCCCGACCAGCAACAGGCCGTCGGCGTAGTGGGGTCGGCGGTTCAGCCCCATCGGGAGGGCCGAGCCGCGGATCGGCTCGGTGACGGCCTCGGGGTGGTAGCCGTACTCGGCCGGCAGGTCCTCGCACCAGCGCCGGAGCAGGTGCCGCCAGTCCACGTCGCGGGGCACCGCGCCGGTGTCCACGACGCCCAGGCCGACGTTGGCGGTGCCGTCGCCCATGCCGAACACCCAGGCGTAGCCGGGCAGCAGCCGGCGGGCCGGATCGGCGAGGTCGCGCAGGTCGAGCCAGGCCTCCAGGTAGCGGTCCTCGTGGCGCGGGGTGGTGAAGTAGGTGCGGTAGGCGACGCCCATCGCACGGTCGGTGCGCCGGTAGCGCTGCATCGCCAGGGAGAGCCGGGTGGAGTTGCCGTCGGCGGCGACCACCAGGGGTGCCCGGTAGACGACGGGCCGGCGTTCCTCGCCGAGCCGGGCGGTGACGCCGGTGATCCGGCCGGTCCGTTCGTCGAGCACCGGGCCCGCGACGTTGGCCCGCTCCACCAGGCGGGCGCCGGCCGCGGCAGCGCGGCGGGCGAGCAGTTCGTCGAAGTCGGCGCGGCGCCGGACCAGCCCGAAGCCCGGGAAGGCGGACAGCTCCGGCCAGTCGAGTTCCACCCGGCGCCCGCCGGCGACGATCCGCAGGCCTCGGTTGTGCAGCCAGCCGGCGGACTCCGAGACGTCGATGCCGAGGTCGATCAGCTGCCGGACGGCGCGGGGGGTCAGGCCGTCGCCGCAGACCTTCTCGCGGGGGAAGGCGGACTTCTCCAGCAGCAGGACGTCCAGGCCGGTGCGGGCCAGGTGGTAGGCGGCGGTGGAACCGGCCGGGCCCGCGCCGACCACGATCACATCGGCCGCCTCCGCACCGTTCCCGGCCGCGTCGGCCGCGCCGGCAGCGTCGGCCGCCTCGGCGACGGCGGCGGCGGGGGCCTCGGCGCTGCCGGGCGCGGCGGCGGCCTCCGGTTGGGCGGGACGGGGGGTGGACGGCTGCTGTGCTGGGCCGGGCATGCGGCGCTCCCACGGGTGTCGGTCCTGCGGCGGACTCGGTGGATTCGGCGGATTCAGCGGACACAGACGATATGGACCGCGAACGCCCCGTCGAACCCGACACGCGGGCATCGGACGCCCCGCCCGGCTCCACCGGCCCGATCCGACGCACCGGTCCCTCATATCCGGGTGACCGAATCGTTGCGTTGGACTTGTCGGACAATCGGCTCCGCTCCGTCGCAATTCGGCCAAACCTTCCTTGCGGGGCCGGACCCGCTGCGGGATTTTGATGCGTCTCGTCCGCCGACCGTCGTCGGCTGAGGGCTCCCACCTCCCCGCGCGGGCCCTCGGGACCGCCGACTCCCGTTGGACACAGCCATGCGCATTCGCTCCACCGCGGCGAGATCCCTCGTCGCCGTCCCCGCCGTCGCCGCCCTGCTGATCGCCGCCCCCACCGCCGAGGCCGCCCCCGGTGGCCAGGCCGCGAAGGGCAACAACGGCACCGTCAAGATCCACGACCCCGCCACGGGCGAGGAGCCCACGAACAACGAGCCCAAGGTCTGCACCTTCTACCTGGACTCGTTCGGCTTCGACCCGGGGCAGGACATCGTCTGGACGATCGCCCGGATGCACGGCGACAAGGAGACCGCCGTCGTCTACGGCGACATCCCGGTGGACGGCAAGGGCCACGTCCGCACCGAGGACATCAACCTGCCGGACGGCCAGTACAAGCTGTACTGGGAGGCGATCGAGCTGGAGCGCGGCAAGCTGCCGGCCACGCCGCCGAAGCTCAACCACCCGAAGCAGAAGGTGTTCAAGGTGGACTGCGGGGGCCGCACCCCCACGCCGACCGCGACGCCGACCCCGACGGCCACGCCCACCAAGCCGGCCCCGGTCCCGCCGCTCCCCACCCCCACCGGCCCGGCCACCACCCCGCCGGTGCCGACGTCGAGCACCACCCCGTCGGCGACCCCGAGCACCACGCCGACCGTGACGCCCACGGTGACGCCGAGCGCCACCCCGACCATCACCCCGTCGGCGACCCCGAGCGCCACCCCGACCGTGACGCCCACGGTGACGCCGAGCGCGACTCCCAGCACCACGCCGACCCAGCCGGCCTCCCCGAGCCCGACGGTCCCGGCGACCGTCCCGCCGACCATCACACCGACGGTCCCGCCGACCGCGGTCCCGCCGGCCACGCCGAGCACCGACCCGTCGCCGTCCGCCACCGGCTCGGCGAGCCCGTCGGCGACGCCGTCCACCACCCCGAACCCGACCGCCACCGGCTCGGCGAGCCCGTCGGCCACGCCGACCGGCCGGGCCACCGCGCCGGCCCCGAGCGGTTCGGCCGCCCGGCCGACCGCGACCGTCCCGGTGCACACCGCCGCGCCCGGCACCGTGATCGACCCGGCCAACCCGCTGATCATGCCGACCGAGGTCAGCGTGCCCACCCCGATCGCCGGAGCCGCCCCGGTCGGCAAGGACCTCGCGTCCACCGGTAGCGACGGCAGCACCCTGCTGATGGCCGGCGCGGGCACCGTCCTGCTGCTCGGCGGCGCCGGCGCCGTCGTGTACACCCGCCGTACCCGCCGCTCCTCCTGATCCGACGCACCCGGACACGCGGACGGGCCGGTGACCCCGGGGGTCACCGGCCCGTTCGCGTGTCCGCCTCCAGCAGCAGAGCAGCGGGGAGGAGTCTCAGGGCGTGATCGCGAGTTCCACGTAGGCGGCCAGAATGGCCAGGTGCACCGCGCCCTGGAGCGGCGTCGCCCGGCGCGGGATGACCGTCAGCGTGCCGACCACGATGGTCAGCGTGAGCAGCACCAGGTGGGAGGAGTCCAGGCCCAGCACCAGCGGCCCGGAGAGCCAGTACGAGGCGACGGCCACGGCCGGGATGGTCAGGCCGATGCTCGCCAGCGCCGAGCCGAGGGCCAGGTTCAGGCTGGTCTGCACCCGGTTGCGCTTGGCCGCGCGCAGAGCGGCGATGGTCTCCGGCAACAGGACGAGCAGTGCGATGACCACACCGACCACCGAGTTCGGCAGCCCGGCCGACTCGACCGCCGACTCGATGGTCGGCGACACGCCCTTGGCCAGGCCGACCACCGACACCAGGGCGACGCCGAGCAGGGCCAGGCTGACGACGGTGGCCCGCCGGGTCGGCGGCTCGGCGTGGTCGTCCTCCTCGACGACCTTGCCCTCCGGGGTGACCGGCAGGAAGTAGTCCCGGTGACGGAAGGCCAGGGTGGACACGAACAGGCCGTAGAGCACCAGCGAGGCGGTGGCCGCGAAGGCCAGCTGGGCGGGCGAGAACTGCGGGCCGGGCGAGCTGGTCGTGAAGGTCGGCAGGACCAGGCTCAGGGTGGCGAGGGTGCCGATGCAGGCCAGCGCCGCCCCCGTCCCCTCCGCGTTGAAGACCGCCACCCGGTACTTGCTGGCGGCCACCACGATGGACAGCCCGAGGATGCCGTTGCAGGTGATCATCACCGCGGCGAACACGGTGTCCCGGGCGAGCGTCGCCGCCTTGTCGCCACCGTCCAGCATCAGGGTGACGATCAGCGCGACCTCGATCACCGTCACCGCGACCGCGAGCACCAGGGAGCCGAACGGCTCCCCCACCTTGTGGGCGATCACCTCCGCGTGGTGCACGGCGGAGAGCACCGCGCCCGCCAGGAACAGCGACACCACGCCCACCACCCAGCCGGGGAGTTCGCGGTGCCAGGTCAGGGCCAGGACGGCGAAGGCCAGCAGCGGCACGACGACGGTCCACTGCGAGACGACTGGTCGGAGCTTGGTGAACATGCCGCCGAGCATCCCATCCGGAAGCACAGGTTCCGTGGCGACGCCACCGGGGAGGCCACGGATGTGGCCGACCTCATGACCCGGCCACCGTACTCCCGCCGTATTCCGCGAGGTAGGTGAGGACCCTTCCGACGTGCGGTTTCACCCGATCGGGTACGCCGCCGGCGTCGGCGACTGTCTTGTCGCTCGTCCGGTAGCCGGCCGTCACCAGGGCGGGCAGGTCGGCGGAGGGGTAGCCGCGCAGCTTGAAGCGCTGGGCGAGCCAGCAGACGTAACCGCCCATCGAGGCGATCGCGTCGTCCGGGTCGAGGTAGTCCTTGACGCCGTCGTGGTCGCCGTCCTGCGCCCAGGCGTTGAAGACCGTGGGCGTCCACATCGCCACGCCGTACTCCCCGCTCCGGGTGTCGGCCGCGGCCGGGTCGAACCCGGACTCCGCCTTGATCATCGCGGCCAGCAGCACCGGGGTCACCTCGGGCTCCGGGCAGCGGCGGGACGCGTCCTCGATCGGACCGCGCAGCGCGGCGGGGACGTCGGCGTCCGGCGGGATCGCCCCGGCCGGTGCCGCGCCGCGCCCCGGCGGGGGCGCCCCGGCCGCCCGCGGCCCGGCGGAGGCGCCGGAGACGGCGGGCACCGGGACGGAGGGCTCCGGCGCGCCGGTCAGCGCGAGCAGGGC
>NZ_JBHYUU010000056.1:0-40511 GCF_042749955.1 Kitasatospora sp. NPDC059462
CCCGAAGGCCGCTCCCCGCCGCCCGGCCTCCGCCGTCGGCCGCGCGCTCCGCTCCTCCCGGCGGACCGTCCGGGCCGCCCTCACCCGCGTGCGGGCCGCCGCCCGCGCCCTCGGCCGCAGGCTCCTCGGCAGCAGGCTCGGCCGCGCCCTCACCACCGGCGCCCGGCGGATCCGCGACGCCTACCGCAGGCAGCGCGACCGCCTGCGCGACTGGCGGCAGCGGCGCCGCCAGCAGCGCGCCGCCCGCCGCGAACGCGAGAACTCGCCCCGGGCGAAGCAGCAGCGCCTGGACCTGATCGTCGCCCGGATCCGACCGCGGATCCAGCGGCTGCTGGCCCGCGGCGTCCGGCAGCTGGTGCTGCGGCCCGTGCTGGCCGGGATGCGGGCCTGGTATCGGCTCACCGGGCTGGCGGAGGTCGGCGGTCCGGCCTTCACCGTCGAGGCCCTGCTCAACCCGAAGGCCTCGGCCGGGGGCGGCTTCGAGCTGACGGACGCGGAGATCCGCGCGATCGTCCGCAAGCAGGCGGAGGGCCTGCTGGACCGCGCCGACGTCATCGACGTCGCTGCGCGCCTGCGGCTCATCAAGTACCGGGCCCAGGCGGACGCGGTGAACCAGTCGCTGGTGATCCAGGGGTCGCAGGACATCCCCGGCGTCGTCAGGTACCTGCGGGAGCGCGGATCGGCCCTCCAGCTCTCGGCCGCCCAGGGCGGTCCGCTCCTCCTCCCGCCGTACACCGTCGGCACCGGGAAGGTGGACCGCTACCTGGTCGGTCCGGACGCCGAACCGGTCGGCGAGCAGAAGCAGAAGCGGGGCGCCCTCAACTCGATGACCATGGGGGTCACCAAGTACCACGAGCTCGTGGGCGACCTGAAGCGCGTCGGCCTGAGCGACATGGACTTCGCCATGGCGCTGCGGGCCTACAGCACCAACAGCCACCTGCCGCCCTCGTTCACGGCCGAGCAGCGGGCCCTGGTGCGCAGCACGCACTGGCTGATGTTCGTGCGGGAGTCCGTCCGGAGCCCCGCCAACCTCGGCTACGCGGCCATGACGACCGACCTCCTGGCCCGCGGACCGGGCGCCGGCGGGCTGGACCGGACACAGGCGTTCGCCGAGTACGAGGGCAAGCGCCGCGGCGACCGGGGGCGGTTCCCGATGTCGATGGTGAAGGCCGTGCCGGCCGCCCGCGCGCTCAAGCAGGAGGAGGCCGGCCGGCAGAAGCACTTCGACGCCTCGAAGGCCGACCGCGACGAACTGCGCTTCCGCGAGTTGCAGCTCGGCGAGGCCTGGGCCCGCGCCCACACCGGCGGCCTGGGGATCCTCGCCGCCACGGAGGACGAGACCGTGAGGAAGGGCGAGAAGCTCGTCCGGGACTTCCTGCGGAACTTCTACGGCCTGACATGAGAGAGAAGACCGGAATGACCCGATCGTTCACCCGCCTGGTCCTCAGGCCCGAGTTCGGCGAGCACGACTTCAAGCTGGTCGTCTGGGACCTGTTCTGGAACCTGCTCGACCTCGGGCGCGAGGAGGACGGCGCCGTCGTCGACAGCTGGCTCACCCCGGACGGCAGGGCCGAGGTGCACTACGTCGACGACCGGACCACCGGCCTGCGGTACGTCACGATCCGGGGCGAGGGCGCGGCGGAGACGGAGGCGGAACTGCGGCCCCGCTGCCGGGTGTGGACCCTCGACGAGGCCCTGACCGCGCTGCGCCGGAGCGCCGGACGCGGCGAGCGGCCAGGCGTGGACGACCGGCCCGAAGCGGACGACCGGCCAGGCTCGGACGACCGCAACGACCGGCTCGTCGCGCTCTACGCCGCCGCGCTGACCGCCGAGGGCCCGGAGGACCGGGCGGTGGTCGAGGCGTTCGCCGCCGCGGCCCGGGACGACGATCCGGGGATCCGGCAGGCGGTGGTGGTGGCGACCGGCTACCTGCCCTGGCCCGGCCTGGTGGCCCTGGTGGAGGAGCTGGGCCGGACGGACCCGGTGGACCACGTCCGGCACAACGCCCGGGTCCTGCTGGAGGGTCTGGCCCGGACGGAAGGCGACTCCTGATGCCCTACACGGACGCCCCCCGGCCGGTGCGCTCCGGCCTGGTCGTCGTCGACCCGCAGCGCGGCACGCCGCAGCGGATCATCGTGCTGCAGTTCAACCCGGACAGCCTGGAGCGGTCGCTGGCCCCGCAGGCGGCGGGGGCGGACGGCAGCGGGGACCGCACGGAGGCCCTGCGGCTCAAGGGACCGGCCGTGGAGACGTGGAAGTTCACCGCGGAGCTGGACTCCACCGACCAGCTGGACGTGCCGGCCCCGAACGGCATCCTTCCGCAGCTGGCCACGCTGGAGTCGCTGGTGCAGCCGGCCAGCGCACAGCTGAGGGCCGGCCAGGCGCTCGCCACGCTCGGCACCCTGGAGATCGCGCCGGTCGAGGCGCCGCTCACCCTGTTCACCTGGGGCGGCAAGCGGATCCTGCCGGTGCGGCTGACCGAACTCACCATCACCGAGGAGGCGTTCGACATGGATCTGAACCCGGTCAGGGCGGCCGTCGCCGTCGGCCTGCGCGTGCTGACCGTCAGCGATCTGCCGGCCGGCCACCGCGGGGCGGAGCTCTACCTCGCGCACCTGGCGCAGAAGGAACGGCTCGTCACCGCCGGGGCCGACGGCGGGCCGGGGGCGCTCGGCCTGGGCGGAGGGCTCCGATGACCGCCGGCGACCCGTTCGACGCGCTGCCCGTGCCCTCGCCGTACCCGCCGGGCAGCCGCTACCACGGCGTCCCGCTCGCGCTGCACACGGAACCGGACGGACGGCAGGTGCCGTACCTGCGGCGGCGGCTGCTGCCGCGCGCGGACGGCCTGACGCCGCTCGCCGAGCACACCGTCGGGGCCGGCGACCGCCTCGACCTGCTCGCCGACCGCTACCTCGGCAGCGCCGACCAGTGGTGGCGGATCGCCGACGCCAACCCGGTGCTGGATCCACGGGAGCTGACCGCGACGCCGGGCCGGCGGATCGTCATCGCGCTGCCCGGCGCGGGAGCGGGGGCGGACCATGGCTGACGCCCCGGCCGTCACGGGCGGCGGACCGGTCGGCCCGATCCGGCTCAGCCTGCTGATGGGCCCGCGGATCCCGGTGCCGGTGCCGCAGCCGGTGACCGACGCCCTGCTGTCGGCGCAGGTCACGGTGGCGTCCGGGCAGCGCAGCGGGTTCCAGCTGGCCTTCGACCTGTCGAAGCGCGGTCCGGTCAACACCGCCCTGCTGCCGGGCGGCTTCTTCGACCCGAAGACCAGGGTGGTGCTGATGGTGACCGTCACCGGCACCCCGAGCGTGCTGATGGACGGGGTGATCATCCGTCAGGAGGTCGGCATCAGCAACCAGCCCGGGCAGTCCACGCTCACCGTCACCGGGGAGGACCTGACGGTGCTGATGGACCTGGAGGAGCAGGCCGGGGTGCCCTTCCCCGCGATGTCCCCGGCGGCCCGGGTCGCCGCGATCATCGGCAAGTACGGGCAGTACGGCATCGTCCCGCTGGTGATCCCGGAGCTGGTGCCGCAGACGCCGATGCCCACCCGGCGGATCGACTTCCAGAAGGGCACCGACCTCGGGTACGTCAACGAGCTGGCGAAGGCCAACGGGTACGTGTTCTACCTGGACCCCGGCCCGGTCCCCGGGGCGAGCCGGGCCTACTGGGGGCCGGAGAACCGGCTCGGTGTCCCGCAGCACGCGCTGAACGTGAACATGGACGCGCTGTCCAACGTCGACCAGCTCACCTTCGCCTTCGACGGGACGGCCCGCGAGGAGCCGGAGGCCCGCGTCCAGCTCCCGGCGACCAAGGTGTCCGCCGTCCTGCCGGTGCCGGAGGTGAGCGTCCTGCGCCCGCCGCTCGCGCTGCGGCCCGCGCCGGCACTGAAGAAGAAGGTCGTCGCCGACACCGCCAAGAAGGACTCCACCCAGGCGGTGGCCGAGATCATCGCCCAGGCGGTGCAGTCGGCGGACGCCGTCTCGGGCTCCGGCCGGCTCGACGTCCTCCGGTACGGGCACGTGCTGCGGCCGCGCGAGCTGGTCGGCGTCCGCGGCGCCGGCCTCACCTACGACGGCCTGTACTTCGTCAAGAGCGTCACCCACGACCTCAAGCGCGGCTCGTACACCCAGAACTTCACGCTGACCCGCGAGGGCCTGATCGCCCTCCAGCCGGTCGTCGTCCCGTAGCAGCCACAGTCAGGAGGTGCCCGCATGGCCGAACCGACCCGCTACCTCGGCAAGTTCCGGGGGACGGTGGTGAGCAACGCCGACCCGCTGGGGATCGGCCGCATCCAGGCCCAGGTGCCCGACGTGCTGGGCGAGGCGGTCTCCACCTGGGCGATGCCCTGCTTCCCGGTGGCCGGCCCGGGCATGGGGCACTACGCGCTCCCGCCGGTCGGGGCGGGGGTGTGGCTGGAGTTCGAGCAGGGCGACCAGAGCTACCCGGTCTGGACGGGCTGCTGGTACGGATCCGCCGCGGAGGTGCCGGCGGAGGCGGCGACCGGCCCGCCGGGTCTGCCGAACACGGTGCTGGAGACCTCCGGGCGGCGGGTGATCGTGCTGTCCGACGATCCGGTCACCGGGATCACCCTGCGCACCCCGGGCGGGGCCTCGATCGTGATCAACGACTCGGGCATCCGGATCAGCAACGGCCAGGGCGCCTCGATCGCGCTCGTCGGCGCCACCGTTTCCATCAACCAGGACGCCCTGAGCGTGACCTGACGGGGAGGACCTCGTGCCCGGAAATCTGCTGCACGTCAACGCCACGGTGCTCTGCCCGCACGGCGCCCGGGCGACCGCCCGGCCCGCCCAGGCCCGGGTGCTGGTCGCCGGCCAGGCCGTCACCGGCACCGCCGACCCGTACACCGTGACCGGCTGCCCGTTCACCGTGGCCGGCAAGCCGCAGCCGTGCGTCACGGTCCGCTGGGTGGTGCCGTCGGCCCGGATCCGGGTGAACGGCTCCCCCGCGCTGCCGAGCTCCGCCGTCGGGCTGTGCCAGAGCGCCGAGCAGGTCCCGCAGGGGCCGCCGGTCGTGACCGTCGTCCAGCAGCGCGCGGAGGGGACGTGAACGGCACGGGGTACCCCGGCGACGGCGCCGGGCCGGCCCGCACGGACCTGGCGTTCCCGTTCCGGATCGACCGGCGCGGGCGCACCGCCGAGGCCGGGTACGACGACCACGTGCGGGACCTGATCGAGCAGTTGCTGTTCACCGCTCCCGGCGAGCGGGTCATGCACCCGGACTTCGGCTGCGGACTGCTCGACCTGGTCTTCGCGCCGAACAGTCCCGAGCTGGCGGCCACCCTGCAGCTGTCCGTCCGGGCGGCGCTGCAACGGTGGCTCGGCGATGTGATCGAGGTCGGCTCGCTCGACGTGGAGAGCGAGGACGACGTGGTGCGGGTCCGGCTGGCGTACGTGGTGCTGCGCACCGGCACGCAGCGGCAGGACGTCTTCGAGGGCGGGGTGGCGGCATGACCGGGCGCAGCGAGGGGCCGGGGGCCCGGTGCGGGACGGACCTGCGGCGCGCCGATGTGCGCGCGGCGCGGTCGGCGGGCCTGGACGGCGCCGAGCCGGGCGACGACGGGCGCACGCTGGAGGTGACCTTCCTCGGCCGGGCGCCGGACGGGCTGGGCCCGGAGAACCTCCGGATCGACGGCGGCCGGCGGATCACCGGTCTGCGCGCCGTCCGGGTCGAGGTCGAGCGCGCGGACGACCCGGAGCTGGACGACCTGATGCGGGTCACCCTCGACCGCTCCGGCGACACCTCCCGCTACCGGCTGACCGTGGTCGAGGCGGACGCCCACGGCCGGCCGGGCACCCGCCCCCGTCCGGACTTCGACCCGCGGTACGCGAGCACCGCCTTCTCCTTCGGCGCCGACTGCCCCTCGCCCTTCGACTGCCGCGCCGAGGAGAGCTGCCCGCCCGTCGTCCGCCCGGCCCCGGTGACCGACTACACGGCCCGCGACTACGAGAGCCTGCGGCGGCTGGTGCTGGACCGGATGAGCCTGACCGTCCCCGGCTGGTCCGAGCGGCACCTGCCCGACCTCGGCGTCACCCTGGTCGAGCTGCTCGCCCACACCGCCGACCTGCTCTCCTACCAGCAGGACGCGGTGGCCACCGAGGCGTACCTCGACACCGCGCGCCGCCGGGTGTCGGTGCGCCGGCACGTCCGGCTGACCGACTACCCGATGCACGACGGCTGCAACGCCCGGGCGTTCGTCGCGCTGACGGTGGACCGCCCGCTGACGCTGCGGCGCGGCACCTTCCGCTTCGCCGCCGTCGACGTCGGCCGGCTCGACCCGCGGGACCGCCCGGACCTGGCGGCGGTGGTCCCCGACGAGGAGCTGGACGCGCTCGCCCGCACCGCCGCCGTCGAGGTGTTCGAGCCGCTCGGCGGGGAGGACGTGGCGCTGCACCCCGCCCACAACACCATCCGGTTCTGGACCTGGGGCGACCAGGACTGCGTGCTGCCCGCGGGCGCGACCGGCGCCACGCTGCGCGACGAGTGGCACCGGTCCGGCCGCCCGGAGGAGCGGGCCCGGCAGCTGGCGCTGCGCCCCGGAGACCTGCTGGTCGTCGAGGAGGTGCTCGGCCCGCGCACCGGCGCCGCCGCCGACGCCGATCCCGCGCACCGCCAGGCCGTCCGGCTGACCTCGGTCACCCCGCTGGTCGACGAGCTGTACGGGCAGCCGCTGGTCGAGGTCGCCTGGGCGCCGCAGGACGCGCTGGCCTTCCCGGTCTGCCTGTCCGCCCACGGCGGCAGCGGCTGCGGGCCGGTCGCCGACGTGAGCGTGGCCCGTGGCAACGTCGTCCTGGCCGACCACGGCCGTTCCCTGACGTTCTGCGGCGGGGCCCCGGAGACCTTCCCGGTGCCGCCGGAGCCGGTGCGGGTGGCGCCCTGCGCGCCGGGCGGCGGCTGCGGGTGCGGATGCGCGGAGGGCGCCGGGGACAGCCCGGCCGCGCAGGCCCTCCAGGAACTGCTCGCCCTGACCCGCGGCGGGCGGCAGCTCGGCCCGCGGCAGGTCCGCGAGCTGGAGGCGCTGGTCGGCGCGGCGGCGGTCCGGCGGGCCGGGCTGGGCGTGCGGCTCGCGCCCGGCTCCGGCGCGGAGGGCGGCGACGGCGGGGGCGCCGAGGTCGAACCGCCCACCGCCGACGCGCAGGCGGCGGTGCTGGAGACGCTGCTCGACCAGACCCGCTACCCCGTCCTGGCGCAGCCCTTCCGGCCGCTGCTGCGCCACACGCCGGTCACCCGGGCGGCCGCCTTCCCGGACCGGGCGCACGTCTGTGCCGGACAGGCCGCCCTGCTGGCCGCCGTGCCCGAACGGGTCCACCGGCGGCTGGAGGAGCTGTGGCACCGCGCGCGCGGCGGCCACCGCCTCTCCCGCGCCGAACTCACCGAACTCACCGTGCTGTTCGGCGCCCGGGTGGTGCAGGAGCTGCGTCTCGCGGAGCGGCCCGCCGACGGCCTGCGCGAGCTGCTGGCCCGCCGCACCCGGCTGCTCGCGGGCAAGCTGCGCCGCCTCGACGTGCTCGTCGCGCGCACCCGCTCCGGCGTGGTGCTCCGGCGCTCCGGCGTCTGGGAGGTGGACCGGAGCTGGGGTGCCCGGTACGCGGCCGGGCTCGACCCCGGCTCCCCCGCGCTGGCCGGCCCGGCGGGCGGATCCGCCGTCCAGGACCCGCGCGCCGCCCTGCCCGCGGTCCTGGCCACCGCCGACGGCCTGGAGTGGACGCCCCGCCGGGACCTGCTGGCCGACGGGCCCCGGGACCGGCACTTCGTCGGCGAGTTCGAGGACGACGGCCGTCTCGCGTTGCGCTTCGGCGACGGCCGTCACGGCCGGCCGCCGCGGCCCGGTGCGGAGCTGCGGGTCGCCTACCGCCTCGGCAACGGCGCGGCCGGGAACGTGGGCGCGGAGGCGGTCAACCACCTGGTGGTCTGCCGGCCACCGCGGGGCGGGGCCGCCACCCGGCCGCAGGACGCGGTGCTGCACGTCCGCAACCCGCTGCCCGCGACCGGCGGCACCGAACCCGAACCGCTGGGCCTGGTGCGGCAGTCGGCGCCGCTCGCACCGAGCCGCCGCCGGCTGCGCGCCGTCACGGCCGGCGACTACGCCGAGCTGGCCGCCGGCCTGCCGGAGGTCCGGCGGGCCGCCGCGGAGCTCCGCTGGACCGGCAGCGGCCAGGAGGTGCACGTCGCCGTCGAGCCGTACGGGCAGGCCCTCGCCGACGGCACCCTGCTGGAGGCGGTCGGCCACGCGCTGGAGGCGTACCGCCGGATCGGCCACGAGCTGGTCGTCCGCCCCGCCCTGCTGGTGCCGCTCGACGTCGAACTGCGGATCTGCGCCGCCGCCGGGTACCAACGCGGCCACGTCCTCGCCGAGTTGCGGCGGGTGCTGGGCAGCCGCGCGCTGCCGGACGGGCGCCTCGGCTTCTTCCACCCCGACGCGCTGGGCTTCGGCGAGCCGGTACGGGCCTCCCGGCTGGTGGCCGCGGCGGCCGCCGTGCCGGGCGTGGTCAGCGCCCGGATCACCCGGCTGCGGCGGCAGTTCGGGCGGGACGACGGCGAGCCGGACGCCGGGCTGCTGCGGCTCGGCGCGCTGGAGGTCGCCGCGTGCGACGACGACCCCGACCGGCCGGAGAACGGCCGGCTCTCGATCGTGATCGGAGGTGGCCGGTGAACGGCCAGTGCACCTGCGGCTGCACGGGCACCGCGACCGCGACCCCGGCCCCGCTGTTCAACCCGCCCGGGCTGAACGCCCTCGACCACCGCGTCGGCCGCTACGGGCAGTTCCTCGCGAGCATGCTCGCGCGGCTGTCCGGCCCCGCGTACCCGGCGCTGCGCGACCTGACCGTCCGCACCCCCGACGACCCGGCGATCGCGCTGCTGGACGCCTGGGCGGTGCTCGCCGACGTGCTCACCTTCCACTCCGAGCGGATCGCCGACGAGGGCTATCTGCGCACCGCCACCGAGGAGGGCTCGCTCACCCTGCTCGGCCGGCTGGTCGGGCACCGGCCCCGGCCCGGCGTGGCCGCCGACACCCATCTCGCCTACACCCTCGACCACGACCCGCGGGCCGTCGAGGACCCGGCCGTCACCGTGCCGCGCGGCGCCCGCAGCCAGAGCGTCCCCGGCCCCGGCGAGGACCCGCAGTCCTTCGAGACGGCGGAGGACCTCGTCGCCCGCCCGGCCTGGAACGAGCTGGCCGTGCTGCGCCGCCGCCCCTACCAGCTGACGCCCGGGCAGCTGAACCCCGGCGGCCGGGCCGAGCTGTTCGCCGCCGGCACCGCCAACAACATCAGGCCCGGCGACCGGCTGCTGTTCGTCTTCAGCGCCGACCGGGCCGCCGACCCGGTCCACCGGGTGCTGCGGCTGGTGCCCGAGGTGCGGATCGACCGCGACAACGACGTCACCGTGATCGGGCTGCCCCGGGACCTGCGCACCCTCAAGGACCTGCGCGCCGAGCTGACGGACTGGATCACCGTCTCCGAGCACGCCCCCCGCCCGAGGCCCGGGCGCAGCCGGATCGTCCGGGAGTTCGACGCGCAGGTGCTGGCCCCGCTGCGCGCCGACCTCGACCGGCCCGACGGTCCGCTGAGCACCCCGGCCGACTTCGCCGAACGGCTCGTCCCGGTGGCCGCCCGGGCCGCCGAGGCCGCCGAACTGGCCCGCTCCCAGCAGGCGGTGGCCGACTGGTTCGGCGCCCTCGGCGAGGAGCTGGCCCGGCTGCGCGAGCGCGCCCACCAGCTGGAGCCGCCGCAGCCCCCCGACGGGACCGGATCCCACCCGCCCGGCCCCGCGGCCGCCGACCCGGCCGTCCGCGGCCTCGGTCCGCTGCTGGCGGCGCTGCGCACCACCCCCGCCCGGCCCCCGCTCAGCGCCCGCGACCTCGCCCGCGACCCGCGGCGCCTGTTCGCCGCCGGATCGGACCTCGGCCCGCAACTGCTGACCGCCCTGGACCCCCGGCTGCGCGCGGGCCTCTACCCCGCCTGGCAACGGGTCGACCTGACCGCGCCGCTCGCCGTGCACGAGATCCAGGCGATGCGGGTGGTGGCCACGCCGTTCGGCGCCACCGCGCCGCTCAAACCCGTGTACGGCGCCGACGGCCGGATCGACCGCTACGTCGACTGGCCGCTCTCCGGCAGCACGCTGATCGGCGTCCGCATCGGCTTCGACACCGCCGGAACCGTCCCCACGACCGCCGACTTCACCTACGTCGAGGCCGGCAGCCTGCTGCACAGCGGGTTCTCGCTGCCGTGGGACCACACCTTCCCGTTCGGGCCCGGCCAGGTCCAGGTGGTCACCACCGAACCGCCGCCGCCGGACCCGCACGCCGGCGCCGCGCCCGCGCCCGACCGGGAGCCCGGCGTCAGCGCCCGGTTCCTGGCCGGACTGCCCGAGCGCACCGTCCTCGTCTCCCGCCCGCAGGCCGACGGCCGCGTGCACGTGCGGGTCGAGGGCGGGCCCGGCCCCGTGCTCGACCACCGGCTCGACCCGGGCCAGGAGACCACCGGCGAGTCCGGCGAACTGAACGTCCGGATGCACCGCCACCCCGCCACCGAGCAGTCCCCGCCCGCGGTCGAGGTGGTGTTCACCACCAAGCTGCAGCCGGTCTCCGGCACCGTCCTCACCCTCGACGCCGTGTACGACCAGATCGCGCCCGGCAGCTGGGTGGTCGTCCAGCGCCCGCGCAAGGGGCTCGACGGCGGCATCCCGGGCGGCCGTGACCTCGCCGAGGTCATCACCCGGGTGACCGATGTGCGGGTGATCTCCCGCGCCGACTTCGGCATCACCGGCAAGGTGACCGAACTGTCCCTCCAGCAGCCCTGGCTGGACGACCAGGACACCCAGCTCTCGCACATCCGGGACGCCACCGTCTACGCCCGCGGCGAGTCGCTGCGGCTCGCCGACGAGCCCGTCACCGAGGACGTCCACGGCGACCGGATCGAACTCGCCCGGCTCTACGACGGGCTGACCCCCGGCCGGCTCGTCGCGGTGAGCGGCGAGCGCACCGACATCCCGGGCACCACCGGCGTCCGGGGCACCGAACTGGCCATGATCGCCGGGGTCGGGCAGAGCGTCGACCCGAGCCTGCCCGGGGACACCGTCCGCACCACGCTCACGCTCAGCGCCGGCCTCGCCCACCGCTACCGGCGCGACACCGTCCAGGTCCTCGGCAACGTCGTGCGCGCCACCCAGGGCGCCACCCGCGACGAGGCGATCGGCAGCGGCGACGCCGGCGTCCCGGGCCAGCGCTTCGCCCTCTGGCAGTCGCCGCTCACCTGGCTGGCCGCCGACACCCCCGGGGGCGCCCGGAGCACCCTGGAGGTGCGGGTCGACGGGGTGCTCTGGCACGAGGTCGACAGCCTCGCCGGGCGCGGCCCCGGCGAGCGGGTCTACGTCACCGCGACGGCGGGCGACGGCCGCACCACCGTCACCTTCGGCGACGGCGTGCACGGTTCGCGCCTGCCCACCGGCCGGGAGAACGTCCGCGCCCGCTACCGGATCGGCATCGGCCCGGCGGGCAACGTCGGCGCCGGCCGGATCACCCAGCTCACCACCCGCCCGCTCGGCGTCTCCGCCGTCGTCAACCCGCTGCCCGCCACCGGCGGCGCCGGACCGGACGGCCCCGGCCTCGCCCGGCGCACCGTCCCGCTCGCCGTGACCGCCCTGGACCGGCTGGTCTCGGTGCCCGACTACGCGGACTTCACCCGCTCCCGGGCCGGCATCGGGCGCGCCGCCGCCGCCCGGCTCTCGGACGGCGGGCGCGAACTGGTCCACGTCACCGTGGCCGGGGTGGACGACATCCCGCTCACCGGCGACTCCGACCTGATCCGCACCCTGCGCTCGGCGCTCACCGCCCACGGCGACCCGCGGCTGCCGGTCGAGGTCGCGCCGCGCGAACTCGTGCTGCTGATCGTCGCCGCGGGCGTCGAGCTCGACCCGGACCGCTCCTGGGACGTGGTCGAACCGGCGCTGCGCCGCGCCCTGCTCGACCGGCTGGGCTTCGCCGGACGCGAACTCGGCCAGAGCGCCCACCTGTCCGAGGTGCTCGCCACCGCCCAGGCGGTGCCCGGCGTGGCCCGGGTCGACGTCGACGCCTTCACCGGTGTGCCCGGCAGCCTCACCCCGGAGGGCCTGGAGCAGCTGTCCGAGCGGCTCGCGCGACCGCAGCCGAGCGTCCCGGCCGCGCTCGCCCGCTTCGAGGAGCAGCGCCACCGGGTGCGCGACCCCGCCGGGGAGAGCCTCACCGCCGTCGCCGCCCGCCACGGCATCACGGTCGCGGAACTGCTGCGGCTCAACCCGGACGTCACCGACACCCGCCCGCTGCCGCCCGGCCGGGTGCTGACGGTCTTCCGCGGCCTGCGCCCGGCCCAGCTCGTCATGCTGGCGCCGAACCTGCCCGACACGTTGATCCTCAAGGAGATCCGCGGATGAGTGACACCGGCGAGCGGGACCCGGACGGACTGCTGGAGCTGCTGCCGCAGTGGCACCGGCTGCGCGACGCCGACGCGGGCGAGCCGCTGCGCGCGCTGCTGGCCGTCATCGCCGAGCAGGCCGACCTCGTGCGCGGCGGCATCGACCAGGGCTACCGGGACCGGTTCGTGGAGACCGCCGCCGACTGGGCCGTCGCCTACCTCGGTGACCTGGTCGGCTACCGGATCCTGCCCGGCTACGAGGAGGTGCTCGCGACCGGCCTGCACGGCGCCGCCTCCCCGGAGCGGGCCGCGGCCCGCGACCGGCTCGCCGCCCGGCTGGCGCCCCGGCACGACGTCGCCAACACCGTCGCCCACCGCCGGCGCAAGGGCACCCTCGCCCTGCTGGAGGAGCTGTCCGCCTCGGTCGCCGACTGGCCCGCGCGCGCCGTGGAACTCTCCCGGCTGGTCGCCGGCACCCCGCCGGTGCGGCTGCTGCGCCCGGACGAGGAGCCCGCCGCCGGGCGGCGGCCGGGCCGGCGCCGGCTCGCCGGCCTGCGGGACGGCGCCGCGCTGGACCTGCTGGGCGGCCCCTTCGACGAGCAGGCGCACACCGTCGACGTCCGCCGGGCCGGCTCCGCCCGCCGCCCGGGCGGCCGCACGCCCGCCGGGGTCGCCCTGTACGTGTGGCGGCTGAAGCCCTACTCCGTCACCCGGGCGCCGGCCTACTGCATCGACCGGGCCAGGAACCTGTTCACCTTCTCGGTGCTCGGCAACGACGCGCCGCTGTTCACCCGGCCCGAACCGGAGCCCTCGGCCTCCCACCTCGCGACGCTCGACAACGTGCCGGCCCCGATCCGGCGGCGCCAGCTGGCCGAGCGCCTCGCCGACTACTACGGGCCCGGCAAGAGCTTCGCCCTCTGGCGCGACGGCGCCCAGGAGCCCGTCCCGCCCGCCGAGATCACGGTGGCCGACCTGACCGGCTGGACCTACCGGCCGGGACGCGGCCAGGTCGCCGTCGACCCGGTGCTCGGCCGGATCGCCTTCGGGGCCCGCACCGCCCCGCGCCGCGGCGTCTGGGTCGACCACCACTACGCGTTCGGCGACGACACCGGCGGCGGGGAGTACCCGCGCGAGCGCCCGGAGGTGCGGCACCGGACGCTCTACCGGGTCGGCCCCGGCGGGCCGTACCAGCGGATCACCGACGCCTACGAGCGGTGGCGCGCCGACCAGCAGGCCGGCCGCGCGGGCGGCGCCGCCGTCATCGAGATCACCCACAGCGGCGCCCACCAGGAACAGCTGGACTTCGACCTCGGGGCCGACGACCGCCTCGAACTGCGCGCCGCCGAGGGCACCCGGCCGGTGATCCGGCTGCTCGACTGGTACAGCAACCGCCCGGACGCGCTCAACGTCCGGGGCGTGGTCCCGGGCGGGCGGCTGGTCCTGGACGGCCTGCTGATCACCGGCCGCGGCGTCAACGTCACCGGCCCGCTGGCCTCCGTCACCCTGCGGCACTGCACCCTCGTCCCGGGCTGGTCGCTGGAGCCGCACTGCGCGCCGCACTCGCCGCACGAGCCCAGCCTCGTCCTGGACCGCACCACGGCCTGCGTGCGGATCGAGCACAGCATCCTGGGCGCGATCCAGGTCATCGGCGACGAGGCCGGCACCGACCCGCTGGAGATCCACCTCGGCGACAGCGTCCTGGACGCCACCGGGCCCCGTCGGCCGGCGCTCGCCGGGCCCGACTGCACCCACGCCCACGCGCTGCTGCACGCGCGCCGCACCACCGTGGCCGGCGAGGTGCACACCCACGCGGTGCCGGTCGCCGAGGACTGCGTCTTCACCGGGCGGCTGCGGGTGGCCCGCCGCTCGACCGGCTGCCTGCGGTTCTGCTACGTGCCCCCGGGCTCGCGCACCCCGCGCCGCTACGCCTGCCAGCCCGACCTGGTCCGCTCGGCGGTGACCGAGCTGGTCGAGCGCGGCGAGCTGCCCCCGGAGCGGGCCGCCCGGCTGCGCGAGCTGGAGACCGCCCGGGTCCGCCCGCTGTTCAGCAGCCTCCGCTACGGCACGCCCGACTACGGCCGGTTCGCCGCCGGGTGCGCGCCGGAGATCACCCGCGGCGCCGAGGACCGCTCCGAACTGGGCGCCTTCCACGACCTGTTCCAGCCCCAGCGCGAGGACAACCTGCGGGCGCGGCTGGCCGAGTACACGCCGGCCGGCGCCGACGCCGGGATCTTCTTCGTCACCTGACCCGCCCCCGCCCATCGTCTCCGAGAGGACGACCGTGCACGCAGACTTCTCGCGCCTCACCTTCCGGCCCGGCAAGCACTACTCCGCGGTGCTGACGCAGCAGGGCCGGGTCCAGCTCGACGCCGACGCCAACGAGCAGGCCGCGATCGAGCGGTACCAGCTGCGCACCCTCGCCGCCGACCTGATCGGCCGTCACGGCGGACCGGCCGCGGCGGCCGGGTTCGCGATCGGCCACGTGCCGGGCAGCCACGACCTGGACGACCTCACCATCGGCGGCGGCCGCTACTACGTCGACGGCATCCTGTGCGAGGCCCACCGGCCCGTGCCCGGCCGGGCCGTGCCCGAGGACGGCGGCGCCGGCGCCCCCACCGGCCCCTCCGCCGGTCCTTCCGCCGGCGCCTCCGACGGCGGGGCCGGCGAGGAACCCGCCGGGTGGACGTACTGGGACCAGCCCGACGCCTACCGCGACCAGGAACGCCCCGGCGACCGGCTGCCCGGCGCCTTCCCGTTCCTGGTCTACCTGAAGGTCTGGGAGCGCAGCGTCACCGCGGTCGAGGACCCGGAGCTCCGCGAGGTCGCGCTCGGCGCCGCGATGCCCGACACGGCGGCCCGGGCCAAGGTCGTCTGGCAGGTACTCGCGCTGCCCGCCTCGGAGTTGAGCGTTCCGGAGGGCGGCCTCGCCGGGGTGCGGGAGGCCTTCGACGCCTGGGCCGGGGCGCACGAGCGGCCCGTCGCCCGGCTGGCCGCGCGGGCCCGGCGGCCGGAGCGCGCGGGCGAGGACCCGTGCCTGGCGCACCCCGAGGCCCGCTACCGGGGCCCGGAGAACCAGCTGTACCGGGTGGAGGTCCACCAGGGCGGGCGGGCCGGCTGCGACGCCACGTTCACGTGGTCCCGGGAGAACGGCTCGGTCGTCCTCCCGATCGTCTCCGTCGAGGGCGTCTGGGTCGGCCTCGGCACCCTGGGCGACGACGACCGGCTCGGGCTCTCGGTCGGCGACCGGGTCGAGGTCGCGGACAGCGCGTCCGTCAGCCGGGAGGAGGTGACGGAGCTGCTCCAGGTGGAGGAGATCGACCTGCCGGGCCGCCGGGTGCGGCTGTCCGCCGAACCGGCGCCGGAGGTCGGCCGGCAGGCCGCGCGCCACCCCTTCCTGCGCCGCTGGGACCACCGCGAACCGCGCGGCCGGGACGCCCCGCCGTTGGCCGGCGGCGCCCTGCCGCTCCAGGAGGGGAGCTGGCTCGACCTGGAGGACGGCGTCCAGGTGTACTTCCGGCCGGACGGCACCTACACCCGGGGCGACTACTGGCTCGTCCCCGCCAGGACCGCCACCGGCTCGGTGGAGTGGCCGCGGAACGCGGCCGGTGAGGCCCTGCTCCAGCCCCCGGCCGGGATCCGGGTGCACCACGCCCCCCTCGCCTGGGTGACCGGCCCGGCCGAGGTCACCGACCTCCGGCGGACCTTCGGGCCGTTGACCGCCCAGGCCGGAGCGGATGCCGGGGCCGCGCCGGTTGACGAGGGCCGTCAATCGGCGGGACCCACCGGGCCGCCGGGATGCAGGGTGGGCCCATGAACGCGCTGCACCAGCACCTCCTCGACAGCTACCGGGCCGCCCGGCACGCCGAACCCGCCCCGCCCCTGCCCGGCACCCACGACCTCGCGGCGCTGCGCTCGGCCCGCGACCACCGTCGCTTCGAGGCCGTCCTCGCCGGCCGCCCGGCCACCGGCCGCCTCCGCCTGGCCCTGCGCCGGCTGCGCCCCGGGACCTGCTGACGGCCGGGCACCCGCCAGCCCCCGTCAGGCCCGAAGGGCGTACTGCGCGGCGAGCAGGAGACCGGCGGCGGCCGCGCAGAGGGACATCGCGTGCTGCCGGACGCGGGTGCCGGTCCTCGTGGTGACGGACAGGGCCGCCACCACGAGGAGCAGGACGCCCGCCGCCGCCTCGGCCGCGGAGCGGTGGGCGAGGGCGCCGCGCACCGCCAGCACGGCCGTGACCAGCGCGGAGAGCGCGGTCCGGCGGCCGGCGAGCGCGGTGCGCTCGGGCTGCAGGCCGGGGTCCCTCCCCGGGGTCACGAGGACCGCAGCAGGAGCAGCAGGAACAGGCCGATCCCGGCCGGCGCGGCGCTCACGGCCAGCACCGGCAGCACCCGGCTCCGCGGCAGCGGCCGCCGGTGGCGCATCGCCCGCTGGACGGCGCGCCAGCGGAAGTAGGCGGTGCCGCACAGCAGGGCGCCCGCCACCGCCGGTACCGCGCCGAGCAGCGTTCCCGTGATCCCCCGGGTGTGCGCCGGGACGAACTGGGCCACGGCGAGCGCCGCTGCGATGAGGGCGAGTCCGGTCCTGAACCAGGCGAGGAAGGTCCGCTCGTTGGCCAGCGAGAACCGGTAGTCCGGCTCCTCGCCCTCCTCGTACCACGGCGTGCCGCCGCCGGGGCGGGATCCGGTGGGCACGGTGGGCTACCGGCTGCCGGGCGCCGGCAGGGCCACCTGCGGCAGGCGCGGGTCCGGCGCGGGCGGGATGACGTCGGCGGTCTCGACCATCCAGCGCAGCACGGCGTCGTGCAGCCGCCGTTCGGTGGCGGCGTGCTCCTCGCGGCCCGCCAGGTTGACCCGCTCCCGGGGGTCGCTCGCGCGGTGGTAGAGCTCCGGCGGCTCGTAGAGCCGCCAGACGTACGTCCAGGCGTGGTCGCGGACGGCGACGGCCTTGCCGACCAGGGTGGGGTCCTCGTGCTGGAGGGCGCCCTTGAGGTCGTACGGGAAGCCCGGGCGCTCCAGTTGCTCCTCCTCCTCGACGGTGAAGCCGCCCTCGGTGAAGGCGTACTCGCGGTGCGGCGCGGCCGGGTCGTGCAGCAGCGGGACCAGGCTGCGGCCGAAGTGGCGGTGCGGCGCCTCGACCCCGGCCAGCTCCAGCACGGTGGGCAGGACGTCGACCATCTCCACCAGGGCGTCGCTGGACCGTCCGCCGGCGAAGCCGCCGCCGCTGATGATCAGGGGGTCGCGGACAATGCAGTCGTGCATCGCCGAGGGCCACTTCTCGATCAGCCCGAAGTCGCCGAGGTATTCGCCGTGGTCGGCGAAGAACAGGGTCACGGTGTCGTCCGCGGCGCCGGCCCCGGCGACCGCGCCCATCACCCGGCCGAGCTGGTCGTCGAGGCGGGAGATCATCCCGTAGTAGGTGGCCGTCACCTCGCGCCACTGCTCCGGGGTGACGTCGCCGATCCCGTAGCGCTCGCGGACGGCCCGCATGTAGCGCGGCTCGCCGGCCGCGTCCCCGGGGGCGACCGGGTCGGGGAGGGCGTCCCGGTCGACCTGGGAGTACCAGGGCTCCTCGACCTGGAACGGGCAGTGCGGCGCGACCAGCGGGACGAACAGCACCCAGGGCTGCTCGGGCGGGTTCTCCAGCCACCGTTCGGCGGAGCGGATCGCGGCCTCGTCGGGGTCGATCCGGCCGTCGTCGGGGACCAGGCCCCGGTAGAACAGCCGGGACCAGACGCCGTCCGGGTAGTCCCCGCCGTAGCCGACGGTGGGCATGGTCGAGAAGCCGTACTCGTGGACGCTCGCCTCGGTGACGCCCGGCGCGAAGGTGTCGCCGCGCGCGCCCGCCCAGGCGACGTGGTAGCCGGCGTCCTTGAGGATGCGCAGCAGGTTGGGCTCGTGCTCCTTGAGCAGGTGGGTGAGGGTCCGGTGGCCCGCGGTGTGCGGGTACCAGCCGGTGAGCATCGACGCCCGGCTCGGCGAGCAGACCGGGTGCTGGACGTAGGCCTGGTTGAAGGTGGTGCCGCGGGCCGCGAGGGCGTCCAGGTGCGGGGTGCTGACGTAGGGGTTGCCGAACGCGCCGACGGCGTCCGCGCGCAGCTGGTCGGGCATCAGGATCACGAAGTTGGGACGGCTGGTCATGTGCGGTTCCTAGTTCTGCGGTTCGGTCGGCAGCGGCCGGTCGTCGGCGGTGGCGCGCCGGTCCAGCTCGGTCTGGACGGCGGCGACGTCGCGGCCGTAGGTGCGGTACAGCGGTGTGGTGAGGAGACCGTTGGCGAGGAGGACCACGACCACCATCCACAGGAAGGCGCCCTGCAGTCCGACGGCGTCGCCGAGGTGGCCGACCAGCAGGGTGATCACGGCCCAGGCGGCCCCTTCGATGCCGAGGAAGACGGCGAAGGCCGCGCCGCGCAGTTCCGGCGGTGTGATGGCCATGACGACCGGCCGGTTGACCGACGGCTGGAAGCCCTGCAGCAGGCCCAGCAGCGAGAAGAGGGCGGCGTAGACGCCGAGGTGGGTCCAGGCGATCTGGGTGGCGACGTAGGCGACGACGCCGTACCCGAGGATCGCGGTCTGCAGGACGGCGATGCGGCCCGAGCCGGGGAAGCGGCGCTGCACGCGGTCCGCGGCCAGCCCGCCGGCGAGGGTGCCGATCAGGTACGACAGCGAGGAGGGGAGGATCACCAGCGAGGCCTCCGCGGTGCTGAACCCGCGGACGTCGACCAGGAACACCACGCCGAAGGCGATCATCACGAACTGGGCGCTGAGCAGGCGTTGCAGGCACATCAGCGGGAAGCTGCGGATGCCGGCCAGCCGGCGCAGGGCCGCCCGGTCGAAGGCACGGACGCGCGGCGCGGCGGGTCCTTCCTTCAGCGCGGCGAGTTGGTGCTCGGCCCCGCCGACGCCGGGGTCGTCGAAGAACAGCAGGACGGCGAACCCCGCCAGCAGTTGCATGGCGCCGACGGCGAAGAACCCGTACCGCCATCCGCCGTCGACCCGGGACAGCTGCCCGAGCACCGGTCCGAGGAGCCCGGTGACCAGGGCCACGGTGCCGAACAGGACGCCCGCCGCCCGGCCGCGGGCCCGGTCGTCGAAGAGGTCGGCGAGGATGCCGTTGATCAGGGGACCGCTCCCGGCGACGCCGGCGGCGGCGATCGCGAAGAGCACCACGAGCTGCACGTAGTTCTGGGCGAGGCCGGTGGCCACGGTCCACACGCCCCACAGGCCGGAGCTGACGGCGAGCACGTACTTGCGCGGGTAGCGCTGGGCGAGGCTCACCCAGATCGGCCCGAAGACCACCCCGATGATCTTGCCCAGGGCGACCAGCAGGCTGAGCGCCGCCAATGGCAGGTTCAGGGCGGAGCGCATCGCGGGGAAGAGCACCGAGACGGCGCCCTGGTCGCCGCTGTCGGTGGCCATGGCGGCGCTGAGCAGGCCCAGTTGGCGCCAGCGGCCCCTGCCGCCCGGGGCGGCGGCGGCATCGGAGGCGGAGGCGGAGGCGGCGGACGGGGAGGTCACCGCGGCGGGCGGCGGGGAATCGGCGGTCATGCGGAACTCCCTTGGCACGGCGGATCAGTCGGACCGGACGGAGCGCTCGTCACGGGTCTGCATCAGGGCCGCCCAGCGGGCCGCGAGTTCGGCGGTGCGCGGTCGGTCGGGGGCGTGCCAGGAGACCGGCACGTTCAGGGAGGTGAGGCGGGCTTCGAGGTCCTCGGCGAGGTGCTCGCGGCCGGTGTCCCGCAGGTGCCGGGCGTAGCGGGCGGGGTCGTTGTAGTACGTCGGGCCGGTCTGGAGGGTGGCCTGCATCGGGTCGGGCAGGCAGCCGGGGCGGCCGGCGTGCTCGTTCCACCACTCGGCGAGGTGGGAGCGCATGACGGCGGCGAGTTCGGGTTCCTCGTCGAGCAGGTCGCGGGTGAGGTACGGGTCCTCGGTGACGTGGAAGAGCTGCTCCCACTCGGCCCGGAAGGCCCCGGGGTGGTAGGTGCGGATGTAGAGGTGGTCGCGGGTGCGCACGGCGCGCTGGTAGGTGTGGGCGCCGTGGCCGAGGACCAGGTAGGGGCGGGACTCGATGGTCTCGCCGCGCACCGCGGGGGCGAAGGAGGTGCCCTGCCAGCCGGCCGGCACGCGTATGCCGAGCAGGTCGCAGAGGGTGGGGGCGAGGTCGATGTTGTAGAGCAGCGCGTCGTTGCGCCGCGCCTCGGCGGGCAGCCGGTCGGTGACGCCGGGCCAGTGGACGATCAGCGGCACCCGGTGGGTGGGTTCGTTGGCGAGGCCGTGCTCCGCGTAGGAGCCCTGCTCGCCGAAGGACTCGCCGTGGTCGGCGCTGACGATCACCGCGGTCTCCTCGGCGATCCCCAACTCCTCCAGGGTCGCCATGAGTTGGCCGAAGTAGTGGTCCCAGTAGTGGACCGCCCCGTCGTAGCCGTTGATCAGGTGCTCGAAGTCGGCGCGGGAGCGGACGGCGTCGGGCATGTTGTGCGGGACCGGGGAGGTGCCGTCGCCGGTCAGCGAGTAGTGCAGGTCGAGGGCGCTGCGCGGGCCGTAGATCTCGGCGTGGGCGGCGATGGTCTCCTCGTCGGGCCACTCCTGCACCGGGCCGGAGGCGGCCATCTTCTCGGTCCACTCGGCCGGCTGGGTGTAGTTGGTGTGCGGGTCCCAGTAGGTGAGGTGCAGGTACCAGTTCTCGTCGTCGGCGTGCCGGCGGATCCAGTCGACGGCGGCGCGGTTGACGTCCTGGGCCTCCTCGTCGCCGAGGCGGGCGGTGGCGCGGATGGACTCGCGGAAGTTGGCGTGGAAGAAGTAGGCGCGGTGCCGCTCGGCGAACACCGAGACGGCGGCGGTGTAGTGGCCGGCGAAGCCGAGGAGCTGGCCGAGCAGGGGGCGGTCGGGCTCGGGGCCGTGTCCGGAGTCGAGCCGGAACTGGGCGGCGGGCCCGAAGTGTCCGATCACGCCGTTGGTGATGCCGAACTGACCGCTCGTCAGTGCGGTGCGCGAGGGCAGGCAGGGCGAGTCGGAGCAGTAGTAGCGCTCGAAGGTGACCGATTTGTCGGCGAGGGCCTGGAGGTTGGGGGTGGTGGGGCGGTGGTAGCCGTAGGGGGTGGTGTGGTCGGCGCGGAGGGTGTCCACGTCGACGTAGATGATGCGCATGAGGGTCTCCGGGGGAGGGGGAGCGGGGCAGGTGCGCACGCCGGTGCGGCCCGGCGGCAGGGGGACGCCGGGCGACCGGTGATCAGGGGGTGGGGCGGCGCCGCGGGGGCGCGGCGGGCCGCGGTTCAGCGGCCGAGCCGCGTCTCCAGGCGGGCCTTGGTGAGCTGGAGCCAGGCGATGTACGAGGCGCCGTAGGCGTAGCCGTACTCATGGGCCATGGTGTGGATCTCGGTGGCCCAGTCGGCGTCGAGTTCGGGGAGCTGCGGGTCGTAGGAGCCGGGGAGCGGCAGGGCGCGCGGCTCCGCGTGCTGCTGGAGCCGGAGCTCCAGCTCGGTGGTGACGATCTCCAGGGCGATCGCCGGGTCGAGCTGTCCGGCGAAGACGAA
This sequence comes from Kitasatospora sp. NPDC059462, assembly GCF_042749955.1. NCBI lineage: Bacteria > Bacillati > Actinomycetota > Actinomycetes > Kitasatosporales > Streptomycetaceae > Kitasatospora > Kitasatospora sp. NPDC059462. The sequence goes on from NZ_JBHYUU010000056.1 coordinate 21,949, forward strand.
GCGCAGGGTGAAGTCGGGGTCCCTGGCGCGCGAGGAGGGCACATAGGGGGACCTCGCCCACTCCAGGAGCGCCGTGCGGCCGTCCTCGGTCAGCCGGTACACCTTGGCGTCCGGCCGGCCCTCGCGCGGATCGACCTCGAAGTCCACCCAGCCGCGCTCCACGAGCTTGGCCAGCCGGCGGTAGATGTGCGGGAGTTGGACTCCGTACCCGATGTAGCGGCCCGGCCCGTCCATCCAGCGGCGCAGGTCGTAGCCGGACAGCCGGCGCAGCGCCAGCCCCCCGAGAATCACATAGTCGAGCTGCATCGGCGGCACCTATGTTCTGAGGAACTTATGACCCACAGATTCATCCACCGGTAGGCGGATGTCAAGGCTCCGGTTGCGACCCGTTGCGACCCGTTGCGCGCCGTCCGCGCGCGACGCACCCGCCGCGCGCTACGCGTCCGCCGCGCAGCGGAAGCCCGCGTGGCCGCTGGAGCTGTCCGGGCTGTTGGCGGTGCGGGCGGCCACCCGGTAGCGGTTGCAGTAGGAGCGGTGGCACATGTGGGAGCCGCCCCGGATGACCTTGTCGGTGCCGGTGGCGGGGCCGGCGGGGTCGACGAGCGGACGGCCCGCCGGGTGGTCGGTGGTCCACCAGTCGGCGCACCACTCCCAGACGTTGCCGGACACGTTGTGGAGCCCGAAGCCGTTGGGCTCGAAGGCGTCGACGGGGGCGGTGCCGCGGAAGCCGTCGGCGGCGGTGTTGCGCGCCGGGAAGGTGCCGCGCCAGATGTTGCAGCGGTACTCCCCCGCCGGGTCCAGCTCGTCGCCCCACGGGTAGCGCGCCTGCTCCAGCCCGCCGCGGGCCGCGTACTCCCACTCCGCCTCGGTGGGCAGCCGCTTGCCGGCCCAGGCCGCGTACGCCGCCGCGTCGTTCCAGGACACGTGCACCACCGGGTGGTCGCCGCGCCCGTCGACGTCGCTGCCCGGCCCCTCGGGCCGGTTCCAGGCGGCGCCCTGCACCCCGCACCACCAGGGCGTGCGCTCCGGGCGGGGGGCGCCGCGGCGCAGCGCGGCGGGCAGGAAGGAGGCGAACACGTAGGACCAGCCGATGCGCTCCGCCTCGGTGCGGTACCCGGTGTCGGCGACGAACCGCGCGAACCGGTCGTTGCTCACCGCGCGGGTGTCGATCCGGAACGGCCTCAGCCGCACCGGGCGCACCGGGCCCTCCCCGTCGCCGGGGAACCCCTCGGCGTCCTCGGTGCCCATCAGGAACTCGCCGCCGGGCAGCAGCACCATGCCCTCGTCGCCCCGGCCGGCGCTGCGGCCGGCGTTCCGGCCGGCGTTCCGGCCGGCGCTCCGGTCACCGACGGGCAGCAGCAGCGGCGTCGCGCCGCCGCCTCCCCCGGAGGGCATGCAGCAGCGGGCGGGCGCGGCGGGTTCGGGGCGGTCGGTCATGCGCGGGTCCTTCCGTACCGGCCGGGCCTGGTTCCCCGGCACTTATGGACCAACGTACATAGGTCCGGCCGGCCGGCCAAGGGAGGGGCGGCCCCGGCGGAGGCCGCGACCCCGCGCCGGGCAGCCCCGGGAATTCCCGTGAAATACTCGTGAATGAATCCGGGAAATCCCGCGCAACAAAGTTGAAATAGAAAAAATATAGAGCTCCGGCCGAGAGTGATAAGCCTACGACGGATCGGCCCGTTTGCCGGGCCGGACCCCGTCGCAGCAGGCCCCGGGACCAGGTGTGGACGGTCCCGGCGGTGGCAGATCATTTTCTCAGGGGGACGGAAATGGAGTTCTCGATCCTCGGCCCGGTCCTGGTCCGTTCGGGCGGCCAGGACCACGCGCCGAGCGGGGCCAAGCAGAAGACCATCCTGGCCGGGCTCCTCATGGCGAACGAGAAGCTCGTCTCGGACGAGAAGCTGAGCACCTGGCTGTGGGGGCCCCGGCCACCGGTCACGCATTCCGCGCAGATCTACACGCACGTGTCGCGGCTGCGCAAGCACGTCGGGGCGGACGCCGAGATCGTCCGCCAGTCGTCCGGCTACCTGCTGCGCCTCGGGTCCGCGCGCTTCGACCACAGGGAGTTCCGGCGGATGGCCGCCCAGGCCGACCGCGAGCTGCGGGCCGGTGACCACCGGCGGGCGGCGGCGCGGCTGCGGGCCGCGCTGCAGCTGTGGCGCGGGCCCGCGCTCGCCGACACCACGGACGTCCTGCGGGACGTCCACGGCCCGCAGTTGGAGGAGGAGCGGATCTCCGCGCTGGAGGCCCGGATCGACGCCGACCTGGCGATGGCGGACCACCGGGCGCTGGTGTCCGAGCTGGCCGGGCTGGTGATGATGTATCCGCTGCGGGAGCGGCTGCGGGCGCAGTTCATGATCGCGCTCTGTCTGGGCGACCGGCAGGGCGAGGCGCTGGGCGTCTTCTGGGAGGGCCGGCGCATCCTCGCGGAGGAACTGGGCATCGACCCGGGCCCGACCCTCTCCCGGGTGCACGAGGCGGTCCTGGCGGGCGACCGCGAATTCCCGCGGATGGCACGGGAGATCATGGCCGGAGCGGCTCTCGCGAGCTGATGCCCCGGCTCCCCCTCCCGTGCGGCACGGCCTCGGAGGCGCCTTTCCGACCGGCGCCTCCGAGGCCGTGGCGGGCGGTCCTAGGAACCCGCCGGCCGGTAGGTCCGGCGGATGCTGGAGCCCAGCAGGGAGACGTCGGCGCCGTACACGTGCAGGGAGATCGCCAGGCCCGGGCCGTCGTTGCGGACCACGTGGATGTCGTCCGGCGGAACGAGCCAGCAGACGCTGCCGGTCGGGTTGTGCTCCTCGCCGACGGCCCGGAGCGACCCCGGCGGGCCGTCCGCGTCCCGGGCGAAGACCACCTCGGTCTCCTCGCCCTCCAGCACGCCCACCACGCACCAGGAGATGTGGTCGTGGACGGGGGTGCGCTGGCCGGGCAGCCACACCAGGGCGACGACGGAGAACCCGCCGCCGTCGCCCACGTGCAGCACGTGCTGGGTGTAGCCGTCGGGCGAGCCGATCCGGTCGCACTCCCGGAGCAGTTCGCCCTCCGGGAGCGCCGCGCGCAGCAGCTCCGCCACCAGCGGTGCGGTCCGGTCGTCCGGCAGGCCCCGGTCGACGACCTCCTGGATCGATGTGACGAGCCGGCGCAGGCCGACGGGGATCTCAATCGTGTTCGATGGCAGCAGCATGGAGGGTCCACCTGAATGAGTACGAGGACGAGTCGAAGTGGTGCCCGGAACGCGGAACGGCCCGGGTCAGGCCGCGGCCGGGGCGTGGTCGGTCATCGCCACCAGGACGCGGCGCCCGCCGGTGAACGGCCTGCGCCCGTGCCCGACGAGCACGTTGTCGATGACCATCAGGTCCCCGCGGCGCCAGTCCACGTCCACCGCGGCGTCCAGCCCCCGGTCACGGACCTGCCGGATGTACTCGGCGGGGATCGGCCGGCCGTCGGCGAAGGTCACCGACTGCGGCAGCTCGTCGGCCGGCAGCAGCTTCATCAGCTCGGCGGCCGTCTCGTCGCCCAGCCCCGCCGGGTGCCACTGGTCGGACTGGTTGAACCAGACCTCGACGCCCGTCACCGGGTGGCGCAGGGTGGACGGCCGCTCCTGGCTCACCCGCAGGTCGCCGCCGCGGCCCCACTCCCAGGTGGCCCCGGTGGCGGCGAGGAACTCGTCGACGACCTCGGTGCGGTCCGTCTCGAAGGTGTCCTGCCAGCTCTTGCCGAGGCCGACGCCGCCGTGCAGGTTCTGGGTGTAGCGGACGCCGCCCGCGTAGGCCTCGCGCACCTCGTCGTCGAGCGACTCCAGCCAGCGCGCGGCGTCCACCACGGGGGTCGCGCCGCCGGTCTCCGGGGCGGCCACGCAACAGAACATCAGCCGCGTCGGCCACCGGTGGGCGTAGGAGAGCTCGTTGTGCATCGAGATGGTCTGGTCGCTCGGGTACTCGGTCGAGGTGTAGAGGTTGCTGCCGACCTTGCTGCGCGGCGAGTTGCCGTGGACGTAGGCGAGCCGGCCGGGCACCAGGCGGTCCATGACCGGTCCGAGCTCGCCCTCGCCGACCCCGAACCCGCGGAACACCAGGGCCTTGTGCGCGGTGAGCAGTTCGTGGAGGTCACCGGCCTCCTCCAGGTACGCGGTGAGGCCCTCGGCGCTCGCCGCCGCCCGCGCGCTCTCCGGGCTGATCTCCAGCGGCTGCCACGGCTCGTTCTGATTGGTCACGTCGATCCCCTGCCTGATCGCCGACAATTCGGGTGCGTTTCAGGCGACATCCTGCGACCGGGTCCCATATTTCCTCGATATCGCACCGGATCCGGGGCGGGAGCGGCCACCGCGGCGGCCGGGACCCTGTACCTGGTACCACCCTCAAGACGGGTACCTCCGTACCTGACGGGACGGCCGCGATCGACGAGACTCGTCCGGGACGGAACGGACGGCGGACGGCGGACGGGGAACGCCGGGCCCACGGGGCCCGGGAGCCCGGCGACGGCGGACGAGGACGAGCACAGAGGAGACGGGTACGCAGTGGATGCCATGGAACAACGGGGGGTGCGCCGGGTCGCGGACAGCCTTCCGGGCGTGCTGTCCGCGCCCTGGTCGGCGAGGACGTGGCGGCTCGTCCTGCACGTGCTGCTGGGCCTGCCGGTCGGGCTGCTGACCTGCGCGGTGCTGCTGGTCCTCGGCGGGCTCACCGCCGGGCTGGCGGTGACCTGGGTGTTCGCGCTGCCGCTGCTCGCCGCCCTGTTCTGGTGCTCGCACCGGCTCGTCGCCCTCCAGCGGGCCAGGTTCGCCGCCCTGCTCGGCGTCGAACTGGTGCTGGAGAAGCCGGCCGCGCCGCCCGCCGAGGGCGGCTGGGTGCGGCGGGTGCTGGCCGAGGCCCGTTCGTCGACCACCTGGCGGTGGCTCGGCTACCACGCGCTGGCGGGTGCGGGGGGCGTGCTCGGGGCCGCCCTGCTGCTCGGCCTGTGGGCGGCCGGCCTGGCCATGGCCACCGTCTACCTGGGCACCACGGGGCTCGGCCGCGCCCTGCCGTACACGATGGGCCTGCACCAGGTCCTGCTGGTGGTGCTCACCGTCGCCGGGATCGCCGTGCTGCAGCTGTCGCTGAGCGTGGCGCGCGGCGTGGCGCAGCTGGACCTCGCGCTCGCCCGGCAGCTGCTCGGGCCGAGCCAGCGCGACCGGGCGAACCAGCTGTCGGAGCGGGTGGTCACCCTGACCGAGGCCCGGGCCAAGGTGGTCGAGGCGGCCGACTCGGAGCGCCGCCGTCTCGAACGCGACCTCCACGACGGGGTCCAGCAGCAGTTGGTTTCCCTGTCGATGAACCTGGGGATCACCCGCAGGAAGATCAAGGACATGCCGGAGCCGGCGCGGGAGGCACTCGCGCAGGCGCACGAGCAGACCAAGCAGACCCTGTCCGACCTGCGGCAGCTGGTCCGCGGGCTGCACCCGGCCGTCCTCGACGACCTCGGCCTCGACGCGGCCCTGTCCGGCATCGCGGCGCGCTCCCCCGTGCCCGCACGGCTGCGGGTGGACCTGCGGCAGCGGCCGTCGGGGACGATCGAGGCGGCGGCGTACTTCGTGGTCTCCGAGGCGCTGGCCAATGTCGCCAAGCACTCCGGGGCGAGCGAGGTGGCCGTCAGCGTCGAGCAGATCGAGGACCCCGCGCGGGGTGAGATCATCAAGGTGACAGTCACGGACAACGGGTGTGGGGGCGCAAGTGAGAAGGCAGGCAGCGGACTTCGCGGCCTCGTGCAGCGGGTCGGCGGAGTGGACGGAACCCTGCACATCGACAGCCCGGTCGGCGGGCCGACCGTGATCACCGCGGAGCTGCCATGCGGATCGTGATCGCCGAGGACGCGGTGCTGCTGCGGGTGGGCATCGTGCGGCTGCTCGAAGCCGAGGGGTACGAGGTCGTCGCCGCCGTCGGCGACGCCGAGGCCCTGCTCGCCGCCGTCGAGGAGCACCGGCCCACGCTGGCCCTGACGGACGTGCGGATGCCCCCGGGCTTCCGGGACGAGGGCCTGCAGGCCGCGTTGAAGATCCGGGAGCGGTTCCCGGAGGTCGCGGTGCTGGTGCTCTCCCAGTACGTCGAGGAGCGGTACGCCGTCAGGCTGCTGTCCGGCCGGACCAGGGCGCTGGGCTACCTGCTGAAGGACCGGGTGGCCGATGTGGACGAGTTCCTGGACGCCGTCCGGCGGGTGGCCGAGGGCGGGACCGTCCTCGACCCCGAGGTGGTCTCCCAGTTGCTGGTCCGCCAGCAGGGCGACCCCCTGGAGCGCATCACCGCGCGTGAGCGCGATGTGCTCGTCCTGATGGCGCAGGGCCGGTCCAACGCCGGGATCGCCGCCGCCCTGGTGGTGAGCGAGAGCGCCGTGGCGAAGCACATCAACGGGATCTTCAGCAAGCTGGACATCCCGCCGGCCGACTACGACCACCGCCGGGTCCTGGCCGTCCTGAAGTTCCTGAACGGATAAGAGGGGAAGCATGTCGCCACAGAACAAGCCGATGGGGTTGCTCGGGGCCGCCCGGAAAGCGGGCGTGACCGGCACCGCCGTGATCGTCGCCGGCGCCGCCCTGGCCGGATGTTCGGGCCTTGCGTCGACGCAGACCGAGACCCAGCAGGTCTCCTTCGACCACCAGATCGAGCGCATCGAGTTCCACCTGGACAGCGGGGGCATCACCCTGACGCCGGGTGACCAGGGCCGGGTCGGCATCGACCGGAAGCTGACCTGGACCGAGGACCGCCCCTCCTTCACCGAGGAGTGGCAGGGCAACGTCCTGAAGATCACCAGCACCTGCGACGGCCGGCACTGCTCGGCCGACTACACCGTGCGGGTGCCCGCCGCCGTGGCGGTCAAGGCGTTCACGGAGGCCGGCACCATCAACGCCCAGGCCATCCAGGGCGATCAGGAGCTGCAGACCGGGGCCGGGGACATCAAGGTGTCCGACGCCGCGGGCCGGCTCTCCGCGACCACCAAGGCGGGCAACATCACCGCCGGCGGCCTCAGCTCCGGGGTCGCCTCGGCCGACACCCAGTCGGGCAACCTGAACCTGGGGTTCGCCAAGGCGCCGTCCCAGGTGACCGCCCGCTCGCAGGCGGGCAACGTCAAGGTGACGGTGCCGCGCGACGGGCAGCAGTACAAGGTGGAGGCCGACACCAAGGCCGGCCGGAAGGACGTCGACGTCGCCCAGGCCCCGGCCGGGCCCGGCACGATCACCGTGCACTCCGACGCCGGTGACGTCAGCGTCCACTCCGCCTGACCGCAGGACCGAAGAACAGCACGTCGGACAGTACGCGAGGCCCCGGTGCGGGGCGGCCCACGAGGCCGCCCCGCACCGGGGCCTCGTCGCGTCCGCACTGTATAGCTGCCCGATAGAACAGATATAGCCCACCCGCACAGACTTCCCGGAGTACGGCGCAGGACGTCATGGCGTCGCGCCGACGTGCCCAGCGGATTCCACGCCGGTACGGACCCGAATCGCGAGGAGTGGCAATGTCTGAGAACACGTCCAACCAGGACATCTTCTGTGTGGTCCTCAATGACGAGGAGCAGTATTCGATCTGGTCCGCGGACCGCGCCCTGCCGGCCGGCTGGCGGGCCGAGGGCACCGAGGGAACCCGCGAGGAGTGCCTCACCCGCATCTCCGAGGTGTGGACCGACATGCGCCCGCTGAGCCTGCGCGAGCGCATGGCCGGGGAGCTCGCCCGCTAGGGAATTCCCGCCCGATCCCCCCCTGGAGCTGCCGGGAAGATCCCGGCCGCTCCGTCCAGCCATGCCGTTTCGGCTTGCCTTTTCACTGTCGATCACAGGAGTCCGTGTGGCCCGGCATTCGCTTCTGCACCACATCGTCGCGCAGCGCGCGGCGCAATCCCCCGACACCGTGGCGTTCATCGAGAACGGCCGGCGGGTCGGCTACGGGGAACTGGAGGTGAATGCCGGGCGCCTGGCGAGCCTCCTGCGGGATCACGGGGTACGGGCGGGCAGGACCGTGGCCCTCGGTCTGCCCCCCGGCTCCACCCTGGCCACCGCCCTGCTGGCGGTGCACAAGACCGGAGCCGCCGCCGTCCTCGCGGCCCCGGACGCCCCCGCCGAGCGCCTGGCCCTCCTCCTGGAGGACGCCCGGCCCGACGCGGTGATCACCGCCGGAACGGAGCTGCCCGTGCCGCCCGGCACGAAGCACCTGCGGCTGGAGCCCGGCCGGCCGGATCGCCTCGCCGGCCTCGCCGAGCAGGCCGAGCAGGCCGAGCAGGCCGAGCCGGTGGAGCCGGTGGAGCCCCTGGAGCCGGCCGACGAGGCCGCCTCCCCCGCCCTGGTCGCCTACGGCCGCACCGGTACCGGGTGGGTGCTGGACGCCGCCGACACGGCCCGGCACGCCGGCCGGCTCGCGGAGCACTACGGCCTCACCGCCTCCGACGTCCTGCTGCTGGCCGGCCCGGTCGACGACCTCGACCTGCACGGCGTCCTGTTCGCCGCGCTGACCACCGGCGCCACCGTGGTGGCCGCGCCGCCCGCCGACCCGGCGGCCGGGCCCGAGGCGCTGCCGCGCACCGCCGCCGCGCTGCGCGCCACCGTGCTCACCACCACCCCCGACGCGCTGCGCCCGGCGGCGGACCTCGCCGCCTGGGCCGAGCCCGCCGAGCTGCGGCTCGTGGTGTGCCACACCCCCGGGCCTGACCCCACGGCGGCCCACGAGGTGTGCCGGCTGCTGGCCGGGCGCACCCGGGCCGCGGTCCGGAGCCTGCACGGCGCCGCCGGCCGCGGCCTGCCGGTCGCCGCCTTCGGCCACGAACCCGGCGCCGAGGCCACCCCCGTACCGCTCGACCGGCTGACCGGCGAGGTACGGACCGTGGTCCTGGACGAGTCCGGCGAACCGGTACCGCCCGGCGTCCCCGGCGAGCTCCACCTCACCGGCACCGGCACCGCGCTCGGCTTCCACCGCCGCCCGGCCCTCACCGCGGAGTGCTTCCTCCCGGACCCGTACGGGAAGCCCGGCGAGCGGCTCCACCGCACCGGAGAGCTCGTCCGGCGGCGCAACGACGGCACCCTGGAGCACCTGGGCCGGCTCGCCGACGCCCCGGACCAGGAGCCGCCCACCGCACCGGCCCTGCTGCTGGACGACGACCACCCGCCGTACGTCGAGCCGCGGACCGCCGAGGAGCGCGCGGTCGCCGCCGTCTGGTCCGAGCTGCTCGGCATCGACGACATCGGCGCCCACGACGACTTCTTCCAGCTCGGCGGCTACTCCCTGCTGCTCACCCGGCTGATCGAGCGCCTGCACCGGAGCACCGGCAAGCTGCTCGACCTGTCCGGCCTCTACACCGCGATGACGGTGGAACAGCAGGCCGAGCTGCTCCGCGACGCCCCCGCCGCCGGCCGCCCGGTCGAACCCGTCGCCCGGGACGGAGCGCTCCCGCTCTCCTCCGGCCAGCGGCGGCTGTGGTACCTGGACCGGGCCAGGCCCGGCAGCGCCGAGTGGATCGTCCCGCTCCTCCTGCGCCTGCCCGCGGACGTCCCCGCGGACACCGTGCGCCGGGCCCTGGACGTGCTCGGCGAGCGGCACGAGTCGCTGCGCACCCGCTACCTGATCCAGGACGGCGAGCCCGCGCAGCTCGTCGAGGCGCCCGCGCCGGTCGAGCTGACGGTCCTCGACTGTCCCCCGCACGACCTCGGCGCCGCGGTCGTCGCCAGGTTCGAGGAGGAGTTCGACCTGGAGGCCGGGCGGCTGTGGCGGGCCCTGCTGCTCCGCGAGGACGGCCGCGACCAGCTGCTGTTCATCACCGTCCACCACATTGCCTGTGACGGCTGGTCGGCCACCGTGCTGGAGCGCGAGTTCCGGGAGATCTGCGACGCGCTGTACACCGGCCGCACGCCCGAGCTGCCCGCGCCCGTCATCCAGTACGCCGACTACGCGGCCTGGCAGCAGCGCTCCGCCGACGAGGACGGCCACCGGGCCGGAGTCGAGTTCTGGCGGCGCGAGCTCGACGGGATGACCGTCCTGGAGCTGCCCGCCGACCACCCGCGCCCGGCCGAACGCGACCCCCGCGGCGGCATGGTGGCCGTCACGGTCCCGGCCCCGCTGGCGGACGAGCTGCTCGCCCTCGGCCAGCGCCACGAGGCCAGCCCCTTCCTGACCCTGCTGGCCGGCTTCGCCGCCCTGCTCGCCCGCTACACCGGGCAGTGGGACGTCGGCGTGGGCGTCCCGGTCGCCGGGCGGGACCGCCCGGAGGTCGAGCCCGTCGTGGGCTTCTTCCTGAACTCCCTGGTCCTGCGCTGCCGCCTCGACCCCGCCCGGGGCTTCGCCGACGCCCTGGACGGCGTCCGCGCCACCGGCCTCGCCGCGTTCGCCCACCAGGACGTGTCGTTCGACCGGCTGGTCGAGGAACTCCGCCCGGAGCGCGACCCGTCCCGGACGCCGCTCTACCAGGTCGCCTTCAACTACAACGACGAGCAGGTCACCGGCGGCATGCCGGGCGAGGCCGACCACGCGCTCTTCCTCGGCTCCCGCCGGGTCGCCAAGACCGACCTCACCCTGTACCTGCGCCGGAACGCCGACGGCACGCTGAACGGCGTCTTCGAGTACGCGAGCGCCGTCTTCGAGCACGCCACCGTCGAGCGCCTCGCCGGGCACTTCGTCCAGCTGCTCGCCTCGGCGGCCGCCGCCCCCGGCACCGGGCTGCGCGACCTGGAGATCCTGTCGGCCCGGGAGCGCGCGGACCTGCTCGGCGGCTGGAACGGCATGCGCACCGCCTGGCCGGCCGGCTCGGTGATCGACCTGATCGAGGCCCAGGCCGCCGCGACCCCCGACGCGACCGCCCTGGTCGCCGGCCCGGAGCGGATCGGCTACCGGGAACTCGACCGCGCGGCCGACCGGATCGCCCACCGGCTGGTCGCCCTGGGAGCCGGCCCGGACCGCCTGGTCGGCGTCTGCCTGCGGCGCGGCCCCGGCCTCGTCGAGGCGCTGCTCGGCGTGTGGAAGGCCGGCGCGGCCTACGTCCCGCTCGACCCGGACAACCCGCCGGAGCGGCTGGAGCACATCCTCGCCGACAGCGGCGCCACCGTCCTGATCAGCGACTCCACGCTGACCTCGGCCACCGAGGGGTTCACCGGCACCCGGCTGCTCCTGGACCGCGCGGCCGACGCCGCCGACGGCTCCGCCGACCTGCCGGCCGGCCCGCCGCCGCGGCACACCGACCCGGAGCAGCTGGCCTACGTCATCTACACCTCGGGCTCGACCGGGCGGCCGAAGGGCGTCATGGTCAGCCACCGGGGCCTGGCCAACCACCTCCGGTGGGCGGCCCGGGACCTCGTGCACGGCGAGGGCGGTGCCCCGCTGTTCTCCTCCGTCGCCTTCGACCTGCCGGCGACCAACCTCTACGCCCCGCTGCTCACCGGCCGCCCGGTCCACCTGCTGCCCGCCGACCTCGACCTCGGACGGCTCGGCGCCGAACTCGCCGCGGCCGGCCCGTTCTCCTTCGTCAAGCTCACCCCGGGCCACCTGGAGCTGCTCACCCACCAGCTCACCCCGCAGCAGCTCGACCGCCTCGCCGGCGTGGTGCTGGTCGCCGGCGAGGCCCTGCCCGCCCGGACGGCCAACCACTGGCTGGACGCGCTGGGCCCCGGCCGGCTGGTCAACGAGTACGGCCCGACCGAGGCGTCGATCGGCAGCACCGTCTTCCCCGTCGACAAGACGGCCGACGCGGTGGTCCCGCTGGGCGGACCGCTGCCCAACGTGACGGCGTACGTGCTGGACGCCACCGGCCGGCCGGTCCCCGTCGGCGTGCCGGGCGAGCTGCACATCGGCGGCGAGGGCGTGGCCCGCGGCTACCTCGACCGCCCCGGCCTCACCGCCGCGCAGTTCGTCCCCGACCCGTACGGCCCGCCCGGGTCGCGGCTCTACCGGACCGGTGACCTGGTCCGCCGGCTGCCCGACGGCAGCATCGACTTCCTCGGCCGGATCGACACCCAGGTCAAGATCCGCGGCTACCGGATCGAGCTCGGCGAGATCGAGGCCCGGCTCACCGCCGAGCCCGGGATCCGCGACGCCGTCGTGGTCGTCCACGAGGCCCGGCCCGGCGAGAAGTCCCTGGCGGCCTACGTCGTGCCCGCACCCGACCACGGGTTCGACCCCGGGCAGGTCCGGCAGCGGCTGTCCGACGCGCTTCCGGAGTACATGGTCCCGGCGTCGATCACCGCCATCGAGGCGGTGCCGCTGACGTCCAACGGCAAGCTCGACCACCGCGCACTACCCGCGGTCCACGAGTCCACCGACGCCCACCGCCCGCCGGAGACCCCCATCGAGGAGCGGATCGCCGGAGTCTGGGCGACGCTCCTGGACCGGGAGCGGATCGGCGTCGACGACGACTTCTTCGCGCTGGGCGGCCACTCCATCCTGGCGATCCGCATGACCTCGTCCCTGCGGGACGAATTCGACATTGACCTCTCCGTCCGGAGCGTCCTCGAAAACCCCACCGTCCGATCGCTCGCACAGGTGGTGGAGGCCCTGATCAGGGCCGAGATCGAGCAGATGACGGCGGCAGAACTTCTTGAGGCGAAGGCAAGGGAGCACCAGGCATGAGCATCGACAGTAACCCCGTGTCCGACATGGAGCTGGCGCGACTGCGCGAGGAGGTGCTCCGTCGCCGACTGGCCGGAACCGCGTCCGGACGGCGCACGGAGATCCCGCTCGTCGACCGCGGCCGGCCGATGCCGCTGTCCTTCGGCCAGCAGCAGATGTGGTTCCTGCACCGCCTCGACCCGCAGAGCGCCGAGTACCACGTGCCGCTGGCGGTCCGGCTGCGCGGCGCGCTCGACACCGAGGCCCTGCGCGCCGCCTGGGAGCAGGTGGTCGCCCGCCACGAGATCCTGCGCACCCGCTACCTGCTGGTGGGCGAGGAGCCGCGACAGGTCGTCGACGCCCCCGCCGCCCCGCAGTGGACGGTGACCGACCTCACCGAGGTCCCCGCCGACGAGCGCGACCGGCGGGCCCGGGAGCTCGCCGAGGCGGACTTCGCCGCCCCCTTCGACCTCGAACAGCGCTGGCCGGTCCGGGCCTCGCTGCTGAAGCTGCACGAGGACGAGCACCTGCTGGTGGTGACCTTCCACCACATCGCCTGCGACGCCTGGTCGGTCCGGCTGCTCACCGGCGAGCTCAGCGCCCTCTACCGCGCCGGGACCGGCGGCGAGCCCGCCCGGCTCGCCCCGCTGCCCGTCCAGTACGCCGACTTCGCCGCCTGGCAGCGCGACCGGCTGACCGGCCCGCACCTGGAGAAGGAACTCTCCTACTGGCGCGAGCGGCTGGCCGGCGCACAGCCGCTGGAGCTGCCGACCGACCGCCGGCGGCCCGCTGTCCGCGGCTGGGCCGGCCGCACCGTACGCCGCACGATCCCCGCCGAGCTGGCCGCGCGGGCCCGCTCCCTCGGCACCCGGCACGGCACCACCCTGTTCACCACCCTGCTCACCGGGTGGCAGCTGCTGCTCTCCCGCTACGCCGGAACCACCGACATCCCGGTCGGTGTGACCATCTCCGGCCGCAACCACCCCGAGCTGCAGCAGATCGTCGGCTACGGCATCAACACCCTGGTCGCCCGCGGCCAGTGGCAGGGCGACCCGTCCTTCGCCCGGCTCGTCGACGACGGCCGCGACACCCTGCTGGGGGCGTTCGACCACCAGACCGTCCCGTTCGCCCGGCTCGTCGACGAGCTGCAGCCGGAACGCGACATGTCCCGCACCCCGCTGTTCCAGGTCGACTTCGTCCTCCAGGAGGACCGCACCGGGGCGTTCGACCTGCCCGGCCTGACCGTCGAGGCGCTGGACGGCGACCGGATCGCCAAGTTCGACCTCACCCTGGAGCTCCAGGAGGCCGCCGACGGCTCGCTGGACGCCCGCTTCACCTACGCCGAGGCGCTGTTCGACCACGCCACCGTCGAGCGGCTGGCCGGACACTACGAGACGCTGCTGCGGGCCGTCACGGAGCACCCGGAGCTCCCGGTCGGGGCGCTGAACCTGCTCCCGGCCGCCGAGCAGGAGCAGATCCTCACCGCCTTCAACGCCACCGACGCCGGGTTCCCGCACACCAGCACGCTCGCCGACCTCGTCGAGGAGCAGGCCGCCCGCACCCCGGACGCGCCCGCCGTCTCCTTCGACGGCCTGACCCTCGACCACACGGCCTTCAACGCCCGGGCCAACCAGGTCGCCCACCGGCTGCTCGAACTCGGCGCCGGCCCGGAGACGGTCGTCGCCGTCTGCGCCGAGCGCTCGCTCGATCTCGCCGTCGCGATCCACGGCGTGGTCAAGGCCGGCGCCGCCTACCTGCCGCTGGACCCCGAACACCCGGACGCGCGGCTGGACTTCATGCTCGCCGACAGCGCCGCCCCGATCCTGCTCACCACCCGAGACCAGCTCGGCCGCCGCCACCCGGACGACACCGTGCGGGTGCTCACCCTGGACGACCCCGCCGAGTGGGCCGGGCAGTCGACCGACAACCCCGAGCGGACCGCGGGCCCGGACAACGCGGCCTACGTCATCTACACCTCGGGCTCCACCGGGCAGCCGAAGGGCGTGGTCACCACCCACCGCGCCATCGTCAACCGCCTGCACTGGATGCAGAACGCCTACGGGCTCACCGCCGCCGACACCGTCCTGCAGAAGACGCCGGCCGGCTTCGACGTGTCCGTCTGGGAGTTCTTCTGGCCGCTGATCGCCGGCGCCCGCCTGGAGATCGCGCTGCCCGGCGGGCACCGCGACCCGGCGTACCTGCGTGAGCTGATCGACCGGGCCGGCGTCACCGTCGCGCACTTCGTGCCGTCCATGCTCTCCCTCTTCCTCGCCGAGGCCGGGACCGACGGCGGGACCGACGCCGGGAACACCGCCGGGAACGCCGCCGGGGCCGGCCGGCTCTGTCCGTCGCTGCGGCTCGTCCTGTGCAGCGGCGAGGCCCTGCCCGCCCAGGTCGCCACCCGCGCCCTCGCCGCCCTGCCCGCCCAGCTGCACAACCTCTACGGCCCCACCGAGGCGGCCGTCGACGTCACCGCGTGGCACTGCACCCCCGAGGAGCTCGCCGGGCTCGCCCGCGTCCCGATCGGCGGCCCGATCGACAACATCCGCCTGCTCGTCCTCGACGACCGGCTGCGCCCCGCGCCGATCGGCGTCCCCGGCCAGCTGCACATCTGCGGCGTCGGCGTGGCCCGCGGCTACCTCGGCCGCCCCGCCCTGACCGCCGACCGCTTCCTGCCGGACCCGTTCGGCGACCCCGGCGACCGGATGTACGCCACCGGCGACCTCGCCCGCTGGCGGCCGGACGGCACCCTCGACTTCCTCGGCCGCATCGACACCCAGGTCAAGCTGCGCGGCCTGCGCATCGAGCCGGGCGAGATCGAGACCGCCCTGCGCGAGCAGCCCCGGGTCCGCGACGCCGCGGTCGTCGTCCGCGAGGACGACGACCGGGACCAGCACCTGGTGGCCTACGTCGTCGGCGACGCCGACCCCGAGCGGCTGCGCGCCGCGATCCGGGAGCGCCTGCCCGAGTACATGGTGCCGACCGCCCTGGTGCGGCTCGACGCCCTGCCGCTCTCCGCCAACGGCAAGCTCGACCACCGCGCGCTGCCGGCCCCCGAGCGCTCCGCCCTCGCCACCGACGCGCACATCGCCCCGCGCACCCCCGTCGAGGAGCGGATCGCCGCCGTCTGGGCCGAGGTCCTCGGCCTCCCGGTGGAGCAGGTCGGCGTGGAGGACGGTTTCTTCGACCTCGGCGGCGACTCCATCCGCGCCGTCCGCCTCAGCGCGGCGCTGCGCGAGGCCGGCCACGACCTCACCATCCGGCAGATCTTCGAGCACCGGACCGTCGCCGCCCTGGCCGTGGCGGCCGCGGCGGGTACCCCGGTCGCGGCGGTCGAGCCGGTGGCGCCGTTCGCGCTGATCGGCGACGAGGACCGGGCCGCGCTGCCGGCCGACGTCGTCGACGCCTACCCGCTCTCCCAGATCCAGACCGGCATGATCGTCGAGATGCTCGCCGACGACGGCCGCAACACCTACCACAACGTCAACTCCTTCCGGATCCCCGACGACCGGCCCTTCTCGTCGGCGGCGCTGACCGGGGCGCTCGCCGTCGTCGCCGGGCGCCACGACGTCCTGCGCACCTCCGTGCACCTCGCCGGGTACGCGCAGCCGCTGCAGCTGGTGCACGCCGAGGTGGAGATCCCGCTCACCGTCCACGACGTGCGCGAGCTCACCGCCGAGCAGCGGCGCGACCACGCGGCCGAGCTGCTCCGCCGGGAGCGCGCTGCCGCCTTCGACCCGGCCCGGGCCCCGCTGCTGCGGCTCAACGTGCACGTGGAGTCCGACCGCGCGTGGCGGCTGACCTTCACCCAGTGCCACGTCATCACGGACGGCTGGAGCGTCACCTCGCTGCTGATGGAGCTGCTGGAGGCCTACCGCTGCCTCCGCGACGAGGTGCCCCTGCCGTTCGCGCAGCCGCCGGCCGTCCGCTACGCCGACTTCGTCGCGGCCGAGCTGGAGTCCCTCGACAACGAGGACGACCGCGCCTACTGGCAGCACATCACCGACACCCACATGCCGGTGGTGCTGCCGACCGGCTGGGGCGCGGAGGGGCCGCGTGAGCACCACCGGTTCCAGGTGCCGTACGGGGACCTGGAGTCGGGGCTGCGCGGTCTGGCGGCCGCGGCCCGGACGTCGCTGAAGAGCGTGCTGCTCGCCGCGCACGTCAAGGTCCTCGGCATGCTGACCCCCGAACCCGCCTTCCACACCGGTCTGGTGGCCCACGGCCGCCTGGAGGCCACCGGCGGCGACCGGGTGCTCGGCATGCACCTCAACACGGTCCCGTTCCCGGCGGACCGCAGCGCCCGCACCTGGCGCGAACTGGTCGAGCAGGTCTTCGACCAGGAAACCGCCATCTGGGGCCACCGCCGCTACCCGCTCCCCGCCATCCAGCGCAACACCGGCGGCTCGGAGCGACTGCTCGACGTGATGTTCGACTACCAGGACTTCCACCAGGTCGACACCGACTCGGTGGACCTGGAGGCGACCCTCGGTGACGGCTTCACCGAGTTCGGCCTGCACGTGAACGCCTCGGGCGGGAACATCACGCTGACCTGCCCGAGCGACGTGTTCAGCGGGGCGAACGGCGAGCGGCTGGCGGGGATGTACCGGCGGGTGCTGGAGGCGATGGCCGCCGACCCGACCGGTGACGCCCGCGCGACCTACCTGCCCGAGACCGAGGCGCTCCGGCTGCTGGAGGAGTGGAACCGGGCCGTCACGATCCCCGGGGAGGAGTGTGTCCACCGCGCCTTCGAGCACCAGGCCGCCGCAACCCCGGACGCCCTCGCGCTGACCTTCGAGGACACGCACCTCACCTACCGCGAGCTCAACGAGCGCGCGAACCGGATCGCCCACCACCTGATCGAGCAGGGCGCCGCGCCGGAGACTCTCGTCGCGGTGTGCCTGGAGCGCGGCATCGACCTCATCCCGACCCTGCTCGGTGTGCTGAAGTCCGGCGCCGGCTACCTGCCCCTCGACCCGTCCAACCCGGTCGAGCGCCTCGGCTACATCCTGGGCGATGCCCGCGCTTCCGTCGTCGTCACCCAGCAGCGGCACACCGACCTCGTGAGCACCATCCACCAGGGCCAGATGGTCGTCCTGGACTCGGACGTGGACGCTGCGGTCATCGACGCCCGGCCGGCCACCGACCCGACCGTCGACGTCCGTGCCGACAACCTGATCTACGTCATCTACACGTCCGGTTCCACCGGTACGCCGAAGGGTGTCACGCTCACCCACGCCAACGTGTGGCGCCTGCTGGCCTCGGTGCGCGAGCAGTTCGCGTTCGGAGCGGACGATGTGTGGACGCTGTTCCACTCCTACGCCTTCGACGTCTCCGTCTGGGAGATGTGGGGCGCCCTGCTCCACGGCGGGCGCCTGGTCGTCGCGCCGTTCGAGGTCCTGCGCTCGCCGCACGACTTCCTCGACCTCATGGTCACCCAGCGGGCCACCATCCTCTGCCAGACCCCCACCGCCTTCCGCTCCCTCACCACCCTCGCCGCCGACGGCGACCCGCGCATCGACGAACTCGCCCTGCGAGCCGTCGTCTTCGCCGGTGAGAAGCTGGAGATCGGTGACCTGGCGCCCTGGACGGACCGCCTGGGCTCCGAGATGCCCGCTCTCGTGAACATGTACGGCATCACCGAGACGACCGTGCACTCCACCTACCACCAGGTGACCGCGGCCGACCTCGCCAGCCCGCACCGCAACCCGATCGGCAGTCCGCTCGCGGACCTGGGCATCCACCTCCTGGACGAGCGTGGTCACCTGGTACCCGTCGGAATCCCCGGCGAGATCCACGTCGCCGGCCCCGGTGTCGCCCGCGGCTACCTCAACCGCCCCGACCTGACCGCCGAGCGCTTCGTCCCCGACCCGTACGGCCCCGCCAGCTCGCGGATGTACCGCTCCGGTGACCTCGCCCGGCGTCTGGCGGACGGCACCCTGGAGTTCCTCGGCCGCATCGACACCCAGGTCAAGATCCGCGGCTACCGCATCGAACTCGGCGAGATCCAGGCCAA
>NZ_JBHYUU010000057.1:0-40264 GCF_042749955.1 Kitasatospora sp. NPDC059462
GCGAGAAGACGGCCGAGGACACCGCGTCGCACGGCCGCCACCGCGGCCGGTCCGCCGCCGACGACCGCCCCGAGGCCGACCCGCACGGCCGCCACCGCGCCGCCGACGCGGCCGGCCGGGGCTGAGCGACCGCGCCGTGGGGCCCGCCGGAGCGTCCGGCGGGGCCCGCGGCCGTCCGGCCGGGCGTCAGCCCGGCGTCACCACCGTCCGCAGCGCCTCGCCGCCGCGCATCTGCGCGAGCGCCTCGTTGACGTCGGCCAGCGCCACCCGGTGCGTGATCATCCCGGCGAGGTCGATCCGCCCGGCCCGCCACAGCTCCACCACCAGCGCGACGGTGCGCGTCAGCGGCGCGCCGCCGTAGAGCGAGGGCAGCAGCCGCTTCTCGTTGAAGAACAGCTCGCCCATGCTGAAGCTCGCGAGGTCGTCCTGCGCCCCGGCGCCGATCACCACGACCGCGCCCCCGCGCCGGGCGGCGCCGTACCCGGCCCGGACGGTGGCCGAGCGGCCGACCGCCTCGAAGACGTAGTCGAAACCGCCGCCGGGCAGGCCCTTCGCCACCGCCTTGAGCTCCTCGGGCGCCAGCGCCTCGGTCGCACCGAAGGCCAGCGCCCGCTCCCGGCGGGAGACCACCGGGTCGACCACGGCGATCCGGCCCGCGCCGCAGACCCGGGCGCCCTGCACGGCCGCGACGCCCACCCCGCCGGCGCCGATCACGGCGACCGAGGCGCCCGGCTCGACCCGGGCGGTGTGGACGGCCGCGCCGATGCCGGTGGTCACGCCGCAGCCGATCAGCGCGGCCAGGTCGTAGGGGAGGTCGGCGGGCACCGGAACCACCGCGTCGCGCTCGACCACCACCTCCTCGGCGAAGGTGCCGGTGCCGTAGAACCCGGACGCCTCGCCCCCGCCGTAGCGGAAGTTGGGCGTACCGAGGCGCCGCAGGCTGGCCACGCAGAGGTGCGAGCGGCCGCGCTCGCAGTGCGCGCACCGGCCGCAGGGCGCCATCCAGCAGAGCACCACGCGGTCGCCGGCGGCGACGTCCGTGACGCCCTCGCCGACCTCGACGACGTCCCCGGCGCCCTCGTGACCGGGGACGAACGGCGCGGGCTGGGGCAGGACGCCGTTCATCGCCGAGAGGTCGGAGTGGCAGAGGCTGGCGGCGCGCAGCCGGACCCGCACCTTGCCGGGGCCGAAGCCCACGGCCTCGACGTCGTCACGGACGTCGAGCGACTCCTGACCGGTCGTGTGCAGGATGGCTGCGCGCATGGGGCTGCTCCCGGGTCCGTCGCGGATCGCTGGTCGGGGCGATTCTGGCACGGCGCGCCGGGGCCGAGTGGAACACGTTCCACCCCGGCACCGGCGTAGTGGAATCGATGGTTCCGGAGGGTTCCCCCGGTCCGTGCGCACTGGCATGATCGTCCGCCGTGCCCAACCCCGCCGCTCCCCCGTCCTCCGGGTCCGCGCCCGCGTCGCCGTCCGCGCCGTCGCCGTCCGCCGCCGACCGTCCCCGCTCCTGCCCGGCGTGCTCCGGGCCGATCGACCCCGACCCCCGGTTCACCGCCTGGTGCCCGGCCTGCGAATGGAACCTCGTCCCCGCCGAGGAGGCCGCCGAGGAGTGCGAAAGGTCCCCGAAGGACCTCGCCCGGGAACGGGCGGCGGCCGAGCGGACCGAGCGGCTGTTCCAGGAGGTCGCGGCGGGCCGCACCGACACCACCCGCCGCGAGTGGCTCGCCGCCTCGGCCCTCGCCGCCCCCGTCCACGCCGTCACCGTCGCCGTGGCGGGCGCTGCCGCCTGGCTGCTCGTCACCGGCAACACGCCGCTGCGCTGCCTGGGCGCGCTCCTCCTCGCCGTCGCCTTCCTGCTCCGCCCGCGGCTCGGCCGGGTGCCGAGCGGCACCGACGTGCTGAAGCGCGGCGAGGCCCCCGCGCTGTACGGGCTGGCCGACCGGGTGGCCGCCGCACTCGGGGCGCCGCCGGTCGGGGCGATCCGGGTCACCGAGGACTTCGACGCGAGCATGGAGGTCGTCGGACTGCGCCGGACGTCGGTGCTCACGGTGGGCCTGCCGCTCTGGGAGGCGCTGGACGACCGGCAGCGGATCGCGGTGCTCGGGCACGAGATCGCCCACCAGGTCAACGGCGACAACCGGCGCGGGCTGTGGCTCGGCTCGGCGATGCGGGCGCTGGCGCACTGGTACGAGCTCGCCCGGCCGGCCGAACGGAGCCGGGGCGGCTACGGCGTGGTCGCGCTGCTGTCGCTGATCGGCGACTACCTGGGCAACGCCTTCCTGCACCTGGTCAGCCAGGTGCCGTACCGGGCGTACCGGCTGCTCGACCGGCTCACGGCGCGGGCCGGCCAGCAGGCCGAGTACCGGGCCGACGGGCTGGGCGCCCGGGTCGCGTCCACGGAGGCGGCGAGCGGGGCCCTGGAGACGCTGCTGCTCGGTTCGGCGACCGGGACGGTGACCATGCGGCTGCGCGCCGAGATCCAGTCGCGGCCCCGGTCCGGGCGGCGCGAGGCCGCTCCGGCACCGGACGTCACCGAGCTCTGGCCGCAGCTGCGCGCGCACCTGGCCGCGATCCCGCCGCTGGAGCGCGAGCGGCTGCTCCGCCGCTCGCGGCGGGCCGGCCACACCGTGGACGCCTCGCACCCGCCGACCCACCTGCGGCTGGCGCTGCTCGCCCGGCAGGCCCCGCTCCCGGCGGCCGTCACCTGCGCGCCGGACGAGGCCGCCGCCGTCGCCGCCGAACTCGCCCCGCACCGCACCCGCGTCGCCCGTACCCTCCTCGCCGGCTGACGGGCGGCCCGGACACCCGCCCCGCCCCCGCCCCCGCGCCCGCCCCGGCGCAGGACGTCGGACCGGCCGACTTCCTGCGCCGAAGCCCCCGCCGCCCCGGCGTCCGCCGTGCGGAGAACCGGGTGGGGGCGGGCTCGGGGGCGGGGGCGTACCGTCGAGTAGGGTCCGACGGCGAGCAGGGAACACTGGACCACCCGTCGAGGAGCAGCACCATGTCCGACCTCCTGGAAACCACGCGGCCCCGGCCCGAGGTGCTGGCCGCGTTCGAGGGAGCGACCGGGTTCATGCCCGTCGACGAGGGCCTCGCGCTGTACGCCGCCGCCGTGACCGCCGCGCGCCGGACCGGGCTGCCCGTGCTGGAGATCGGCACCTACTGCGGCCGCTCCGCGATCCTGCTGGCCGACGCCGCCCGGGAGGCCGGCACGGTGGCGCTGACCGTCGACCACCACCGCGGCTCCGAGGAGCAGCAGCCCGGCTGGGAGTACCACGACCCGACGCTGGTCGACCCGGAGGTCGGCCGGATGGACACCCTCCCCCGGTTCCGCCGCACCCTGCACGCGGCCGGCCTGGAGGAGCACGTGGTCGCCCTGGTCGGCCGCTCGCCGCAGATCGCGGCCCTGTGGGGCGGGCGGCTCGCCCTGGTCTTCATCGACGGCGGCCACACCGACGAGCACGCCACCGCCGACTACGAGGGCTGGGCGCCGCACCTGGCGCCCGAGGGCCTGCTGGTGGTCCACGACGTCTTCCCCGACCCGGCGGACGGCGGCCAGGCGCCGTACCGGGTGTACCTGCGGGCGCTGGCCGAGGGCTTCGAGGAGGTCTCGGTGACCGGCTCGCTGCGTGTCCTGCGCCGCCGCACCGCCGGCTGAGCCCCGGCCCGGGCGGGTGTCCGGAATCGGCCGACCGCTCCCACGCGCGATCACGGATGCTCTAACGTCGTGCCGGGGCTGCCGGGCGGGGGCGCGAACGGTACGGTGTCCGCGCGGTCGCGGACGCCCGCGAGCGCGGCACGGCCGCATGACACCAGCAGAGCATCCGGGCGGAGCGCACCCGGGCCGACCGTGGGGGCCAGCACAGATGACGGACCAGCAGAACACCGCTCCGGCGGTCTGGGACCCGACCGCCCGGGGCGGGGCGGGCGGCTGGGTGCGCGGTCCCCAGCAGCCCTCCGCCCCGTCGGCCCCCGCCGCACCCCCGACCGCTCCCGCCGCACCGCCGCGCCCCCCGCAGTCACCGGCCGGACCGCCCGCCGACGACGCCCCGACGGCCGTCATCCCGCAGCCGGTGGCGCCGCAGCCCGCCGCACCCGGCCCGCTGCCGCCCCGGACCGCCCCGGCGTTCCCGCAGGCCGCCCCGGGCGGCGGCCCGTCCTACGGCGCGCAGCCCCCGCAGCAGGCCGCCTTCCCGCCCCCGCCCCAGCAGGGGTACGGCGCCCAGGCCCCGTACGGCCACCCCGGCCACCCCCGGCCCGGTTACGAGCAGCCCGGTCACGACCCGTCCGGCTACGACCCGTCCGGCTACGAGCAGCCCGGTTACGACCCGTCCGGTTACGACCGGGCGGCCCCCTACGGCCGGCCGGACTACCCCCAGCCCCCCTACCCGGCCGGCCGGCCGGAGTACGACGACGAGGACGGCCCCCGCAACCGGCGCGCTCCGCTGCTGATCGCCTTCGCCCTGCTCTTCGTGCTGGCCCTGGGCGGCGGCATCCTCTGGGCGGTCCGGGACACGGGTTCCACCACCGACCAGGCCGGCCCCGCCACCCCGTCCCCCGCCGCCACCGGCACCGGCGACGCGTCCGGGAACCCGCCGCCCGCCCCGGCCCCCAACGGTTCGGGCGCACCGGCCCCGACCGCCTCCGACACCGCGCCGGCGAGCGCGACCCCCACCCCGACCGAGACCACCGGCGGGCCCAACGCGCAGTCCCAGGCCAAGGCGCTGGACGAGCTGCTCACCCAGGGCGAGAGCGCCAAGGCCCCGATCGGCAGCGCGGTCGCCAAGGTGAACAGCTGCCCGGCCAAGCCCGACATCGAGTCCGCCGCGCAGACCTTCGACAGCGGCGCCAAGCAGCGCGACCAGCTCCTCACCAAGCTGGCCACGCTGAGCGTCACCGACCTGCCGGGCGGCGCGGACGCCGTCCAGTCGCTGAAGTCCGCCTGGCAGCTGTCCGCCGACATCGACCGGGCGTACGCGAGCTGGGCCCGTACGGTCGCCAACCAGGGCTGCTCGGGCGCCGCGCCGAACACCGCCGACAAGAAGCGCGCCGACGAGCTCAACCCCCAGGCCACCCAGGCCAAGAAGGACTTCGTGACGAAGTGGAAGGTGATCGCCGACCAGTTCGGACTCACCGCCCGTACCCAGGACCGGATCTGAACCACCCGTGACGCGCACCACGCACCACCCGGCCGAACCCGCCGAGCCGATCGAGCCCACCGAGCCCGCAGACCCCACGGACCCCGCCGAACCCGCCGGGCCGATCGAGCCGCCGGACCCGGCGGACCCGGCCGGCGCCCCAGCCCCCGGCGCCCCGCGCCGGCGCTCCGCGCTGCGGCGCACCGCGACGGTGGCCGGCGTCCTGGCCCCGCTCGGCCTGGCCGGCTGGCTCGGCTGGCAGGCCGTCGGCAGCCCCGACCCGAGCGCGCCGTCCGCCGCCTCCACCTCCCCCGCCGCCTCCGCGACGGCCGCGGGCCCCGCACCGGCCGCCCCCGGCACGGCGAGCGCGACGACGAGCGGCCCGACGAGCGGCACGACGACCGGAACGCCGGCCCCCGGCACGAGCGCCGCCCCCGCCGACCCCGCGTTCCCGGCCCCGGCCCCCGGCGCCGCCACGGCCACCACCCTCACCGGCCGCACCGTCCTGCTCGACCCGGGCCACAACACCGGGAACTCCGCCCACACCACCGACATCAACCGCAAGGTCGACATCGGCAACGCCCGCAAGGAGTGCGACACCACCGGCACCGCCACCAACGCCGGCTACACCGAGGCCGAGTACTCGCTCGACGTCGTCCACCGGGCCCGGGCGATCCTCGCCGCGCGGGGCGCCACCGTGGTCCTGGTCCACGACGGCGACCGGTCCTGGGGCCCGTGCATCGACGAGCGCGCCCGGATCGGCAACACCGCCCACGCCGACGCGGCGGTCTCGGTGCACGGCGACGGCGGCCCGGCGAGCGGCAGCGGCTTCCACGTGATCATGCCCGCCAGGGTCGTCGCGGGCACAGCGGACACCGCCGCGATCGTCGGCCCCTCGCACCGGCTCGGCCTGCTGCTGCGCGAGAACTTCCACGCGGCGACCGGCGAGCCCTACGCCGACTACACCGCGAACCAGGGCCTGGACACCCGCTCGGACCTCGGCGGACTGAACCTCTCGACGGTCCCCAAGGTGTTCATCGAGTGCGGTAACATGCGCAACCCGGCGGACGCCCGCCGGATGACGGATCCTCAGTGGCGCCAGCAGGCCGCCCAGGGGATCGCCGACGCGCTGACGGCGTTCCTGACCACCCGGTAGGAGGCCGCCGGGGCCCGGCGGAGCCTGGCGGAGTCCGGCGGGCCCGGCGGAAGGGGTCGGAACCGCGTGGTTTGCAACGACTTCGCCCCATTCCCGTGCCCTGCCGTGCACCCGCGCAGCCGTTGGCCCTAGGCTTCTGGTCCGTTCGGGGTTTTCCGGCCGGTCAGCGGACCGGACGGGCGCCGACACCACACCGGCCGAGCGCCGGAACGAAAACCGCCGACCACGACACACCAACGAGGGGAACGTTAGTGAATCTGCGCGCTCTCACCAAGGGAGACGCCGCCGTCGCAGGTGCGGCCGTCCTGCTCTTCATCGCCTCCTTCCTGCCCTACTGGACCGTCGACTGCAAGGGCAAGTACTGCGGCGACACCTCGACGAACGCCTGGGACAGCGTCCTGTTCCCCGTGCTGCCCTCGGTCTTCCTGCTCGGCATCCTCGCCGCCGCCCTGATCCTGGTCCAGCGCTTCCAGGGCCAGGCGGCCGCGAACCGCCAGATCCTCGGCCTGCGCCTGGACCAGTGGGGCATCGCCTTCTCGGTGGCCGCGCTCTGGGCCGCGCTCTGGTCGCTCGGCGGCGGCCTGGAGGGCATCGACCACGGCATCGGCGCCTGGCTCGCCGTCATCGCGCTGATCGTGCTGGCCGGTGCGGCCGCCGGCGGTCAGCTGATCCCCGTGCTCAAGACCCCGCTGGTCACCGACCGCCCGGCCGCCCCGGCCGCCTTCCAGCCCGGCGGCTACCCGGCCCCGAGCCAGCCCGGCCAGCCCGGCCCGCAGGGCCACTACGGCTACCCCGCCCCCGGTCAGTCCGGCGGCTACGGCTACCCGGCCGCGGGCCAGCCCGGCCAGCCCGGCGCGCAGGCCCCGGGCCAGCCGCAGGACGTCGCCGCCCAGCAGGCCGCGGCCGCGCAGGCCGCCGAGGCCGAGGCCGCCCGCCAGGCCGCCGCCCAGCAGTCCGCCCAGCCGCAGCCGGCCCCCGCGGCCGACTTCGCGCCGTTCTGGTTCGCCGTCCCGGCGCCGCGCCAGCTGGCCCCGAAGGACGGCCCGGCCGGCGCGCCGGTCGGCGAACTCGTCCCGGGCACCTGGTACCTGGCGGTCGAGCAGCGCGGCACCGCGCTGGTCGCCCAGCTGCAGGACGGCACCCAGGGCGTGCTGGCCGACACCTCGGGCATCCAGCGCGGCTGACCCCGCAGGGCGCGCGAAGCGCGACGCACACCGTGGGCGCACGCCCCCGACGCCGAAGGGGCGGGACCGGATTCCTCCGGTCCCGCCCCTTCGGCGTACCCGCCGCGGAGCTCCGTCCCCGCTCAGCAGCAGTCCTGGACCACCAGCCCGGCCGGCAGCTCCTCGCCGCCGAACACCGCCACCGTCGCCGGGTCGCCGCCGAGCGCCGCGACCGCCAGCAGCAGCGCCCCCGCCGTCCAGGTGGTGCGCTCCTCGGGCCAGATGGCGTCGTCCTCGAAGACGTACCCGGTCCAGTACGAGCCGTCCTCGTGCCGCAGGTGCTTCTGGATCCAGCGCAGGATGTCCACCGCGCGGTCGGACTCGCCGACCGCCCAGAGCGCCATGGCCAGCTCGGCGCTCTCGCCGCCGGTCACCCAGGGCCGGTCGCTGACGCAGCGCACGCCGAGGCCGGGGACGACGAAGCGGTCCCAGTCCCGGGCGATCCGCTCCAGCGCGGCCGGGCCGCGCAGCGCGGTGCCGAGCACCGGGTAGTACCAGTCCATCGAGTAGCGGTCCTTGTCGAGGAACCGCTCGGGGTGGTGGGTGACGGCGTGCCGCAGCCGGCCGGCCGCGAGCTCCCAGTCGGGCTGCGGCTCCTCCAGGTAGTCGGCGACGGCCAGTCCGCAGCGCAGCGCGTGCAGGATGCTGGACGAGCCGGTGAGCAGCGCCTCGTCCGTGGCGGCGCCGTGCTCGTCGACCCGCCAGGCGATCGGGCCGCCGGGCAGCCGCTGGGCGACGATGAAGTCCAGCGCGCGCCGGACGGTCGGCCAGATCCACTCCAGGAAGGCGTCGTCGCCGGTGGAGAGGTGGTGGTGCCAGACGCCGACGGCCACGTAGGCGCAGAAGTTGGTCTCCTTGGCGGCGTTGCAGACCGCGCCGTCGGCGTGGCCGGGCTGCCCGTAGGCGTAGCCGGCGTACCAGGAGCCGTCCGGGTTCTGACGCGCGGCCAGCCAGCGGTAGGCGGCCTCGGCGGCGGCGTGCTCGCCGGCGGTGTCCAGCGCCATCGCCGCCTCGGTGTGGTCCCAGGGGTCGAGGTGGTGGCCGCGGAACCACGGGACGGCGCCGTCGGGCTGCTGCTCGGCGAGGATGCTGTGGACGGTGCCGGCGGCCTGCTCGGCGTCGAGCACCCCGTCGAGCAGCAGGACCTCCGGGACGGCGGCGGTCACTCCGCCCCGCCCGCTGCCCGGTCCGCCGTGCCGCCGCGCTCCGCGGTCCGGTGGGGCTTGGACGCGTAGGCGACGAAGCTCTTGCCGATGACCGGGTTGAGCGCCCGCTCGGCGGCCTTGGTGAGGGTACTGATCACGGGGGTGCCGACGATGTCCCAGACCAGCAGCTGGTGGTACGCCTTGACCGGCAGCGCCTTGTCGTTGTTCACGCCGACCGCGCACTTGATCCACCAGTACGGCGAGTGCAGCGCGTGCGCGTGGTGGGTGCCGTACGGCTCCAGGCCGGCGTCCTTGAGCTTGTCGAGCAGTTCGTCGCCGCGGTAGATCCGGATGTGGCCGCCCTCGACCTCGTGGTACTCGTCGGAGAGCGCCCAGCAGATCTTCTCGGGCAGCCAGCGCGGCACGGTGACGGCGAGCAGCCCGCCGGGCTTGAGGACCCGGAACATCTCGGCGAGCACGCCCCTGTCGTCCGGGATGTGCTCCATCACCTCGGAGATGATGATCCGGTCGAAGTGGCCGTCCTCGAACGGCAGGGCCAGCGCGTTGCCCTCCATCGCGACCGCGGACGCGCCCTCGGGCGCCTCGCCGGCCTGCTCCATGGCGGCGAACCACTTCCTGACCTCGGCGATCTCCTCGGCGTTCTGGTCGAGGGCGATCACGTCGGCCCCACGCCGGTAGCACTCGAACGCGTGCCGCCCCCCGCCGCAGCCCAGGTCGAGCACCCGGTCGCCGGGGGCGAGCGGGAAGCGCGAGAAATCAACGGTCAGCACTGCGGACTCCCATTCCTTCGGTACCCAAGGTCCCTGACGCCGGGTCAGAGAAAGCGCGGGGCGCACGGCGCGGGCCCGGGGCGGGCGGGGCGGCGCGCACCACCGCCGGCGGGTGCGGTGGGCCGGCCGGCCCACCGGTCGCCGCGGACAGCGTCAGGCCACGTAGCGCCAGCCCGGCCCGGAGCGGGCGCGGCTCCCGGCGCCGGTGGCGATCGCGGCCCGGTAGCCCTCGACGGTCAGCTCGGCGGCGCGCTCCCAGGTGAACCGGGCGAGCACCCGCGCCCGGCCGGCCTCGCCGAGGCTCGCGCGCAGCCGCGGGTCGTCCAGCAGCCGGCCGAGCGCCGACGCGAGCGCGTCGGGGTCGCCCGGGGGCACCGCCAGACAGCTCTCCCCGTCCGGTCCGGCGACCTCGGGGATCGCCCCGCCGGTGGTGGCGACCAGCGGGGTGCCGGTGGCCATCGCCTCGACGGCCGGCAGCGAGAAGCCCTCGTAGAGCGACGGCACGCAGGCCACCTCGGCCGAACGGTAGAGGTCCACCAGCTCCCGGTCGGTCAGCCCG
Organism: Kitasatospora sp. NPDC059462; assembly: GCF_042749955.1. Taxonomy (NCBI): domain Bacteria; kingdom Bacillati; phylum Actinomycetota; class Actinomycetes; order Kitasatosporales; family Streptomycetaceae; genus Kitasatospora; species Kitasatospora sp. NPDC059462. Next base: position 10,016 of record NZ_JBHYUU010000057.1, read on the forward strand.
TGCCGGAACTCGATGTGCTCCTCCAGCCCGAAGGCGCGCACCGCGCGGGCGATCGGCCCGTCGTCCTTCTGCGGCTTGCCGACCACGACCAGGTGCGCGTCCCGCTCGGTGCGGACCTTGGCCAGCGCGCCGACCAGGTGCACCAGGCCCTTCAGCGGGACGTCCGCGCTGGAGGTGGTGACGATCCGTCCGGGCACCCGCGCCACCGTGTCGGACGGCGACCAGAGCCGGGTGTCGGCGCCGACCGGCACCACCGAGACGGCGTGCGGCGCGGCGCCCAGGTGCTCGGCGATCTCGCGCTTGGAGGTGCCGGAGACGGTGATGATGTGGTCCAGCCGGGCGGCGACCCGGCGCTGCATCCGGGTGAAGGCGTACCAGCGGCGCAGCGACAGCCGCCTGAGCCGGCTGGTGGCCGCGTCCAGTTCGACCCGGCGGTCCACGGTGATCGGGTGGTGGATCGTGGTGACGAGCGGGAAGCCGTGCCGGCCGAGGCCGAGCAGGCCGTAGCCGAGCGTCTGGTTGTCGTGCACGACGTCGTAGCGGCCGCGGTGGCGGGCCAGGTACTGGCGGGCGCGCAGCGAGAAGGTCAGCGGCTCGGGGAAGCCGCCGGTACGCATGGTCAGGTACTCCAGGACGTCCACCGGCCCCCGGTACTCCTCGCGCGCCGGGGTGCGGAAGGGGTCGTCGGCCCGGTAGAGGTCCAGGCTGGGCAGTTCGACGAGCCGCACCGAGCCGGGGCCCGTGACCTCGTCCAGGACGGGGTACGGCTGGGCGCCGATCACGTCCACGTGGTGACCGATCCGGGCCAGCTCACGCGACAGGTGCCGTACGTACACGCCCTGGCCGCCGCAGAACGGGTCGCCGCGGTACGAGAGCAGGGCAATCCGCAGCGGCTGCGCGGTCATCGTCGGCCCTCATCTCTGCTGCTGTCTGTGCTGCCGGTCGGTAAAGTAGATCAGGTTTCAGTGGGTGTGGAGTCCACCGGTGACCATGTGAACAATGAGAGACCTCGAAGATACCGGCCCGTAGCTTCCGCTCAGGATCCAGGGCTGGTGATTCGCGCCACGCCCGGGAGCGTCCTTGCCGTCGTCATCGTCACCGCCCTCACCGCCGCCCCTGCCGTCCCCTCGGGCACAGGCTCCGCCGCAGGAACCGCCGCTCACCGCCCGGCAGGCGGAGCGGCGGCGGCGGATCCTGCGGACCGCGACCGCGCTGGCGGCGCGCGGGGGGTACGACGCCGTCCAGATGCGGGAGGTCGCGGAGGGCGCGCAGGTGGCGCTGGGCACGCTCTACCGGTACTTCCCGTCCAAGGTGCACCTGCTGGTGGCGGTGATGCTGGAGCAGCTGCGCGGCCTCCAGGAGCAGGTCCGGCGGCATCCGCCGAGCGAGTCCGAGCCGGCGCCGCGGGTCGCCGAGACGCTCACCCGGGCGTTCCACGCGCTGCAGCGCGAACCGCTGCTGGCCGAGGCGATGGTCCGGGCGCTGTCCTTCGCCGACCGCTCGGTGGGCGCCGAGGTGGACCAGGTCTCGGCCGCCACCGGACAGCTCATCCTGGACGCCATCGGGCAGTCCGGACCGCCCACCGAGGCGCAGCGCGCCGCCGTCCGGGTGATCGAGCACACCTGGCACGCGGCGCTGGTCGCCTGGCTCTCCGGCCGTGCCTCGATCGCCGAGGTGCGGGCCGACCTGCACACGGCGGCCCGGCTGCTCACGCTGCCCTGACCGCGCCCCGCCGGGCCGCACCGCGCCCCGCGGCGGCGGCGGGGCGTTGTCCCGGCGGGTGAACTGGAACCTGTTCTCACCCGGCCCGCACCGGGCCGCCCGGCCCGGCGGCTAGAGTCGACGGGCAGGACAACTCCATCCGCTCCTCCTCCGGGGAAAGCCGGTGCGAATCCGGCGCTGACCCCGCAACCGTGAGCCCGGCGCCCGTCCGCCGGGCGAGTCGGAGTGCCCGGGGAGGGGCGAGCGGCCCCGCGTCCGGCGGACCACCGCCGGGCACCGTCGAGGACTACGGAACGGCCCGCCCGGGCCGGCACCGCTCACCGAAAGGCACACCTCCGATCATGCTGACCGCCGCCCGTCTGGGCGCCGCCGCCCTGACCGCCGCGCTGCTCACCGGCACCGCCGCCGCCCCGGCCCTGGCCGACACCCCGGGCACCGGCACGGCCTCGGCCGCCGCGATCCCCGACGGCCTGTACGGCAAGGGCGACCCCGGTTACGACGGCGTCTGGCGGCAGTCGCTCGCCCTGACCGCGCTGACCGCCGCCAAGGTGACCCCGGCCGACTCCGCCGTCGCCTGGCTCACCGGCCAGCAGTGCGCGGACGGCGGCTGGCCCTCGTACCGCGCCGACGCCTCGGCCGCCTGCGACCCCGCCACGGAGGACAGCAACGCGACCGCCGTGGCGGTCCAGGCGCTGGTCGCCCTCGGCGGCCACCAGGACGCCGTGGACAAGGGCGTGCAGTGGTTCAGGGCCAACCAGAACGCCGACGGCAGCTGGGCCTACAACCCCGGCAACCCGGGCGACGCCAACTCGACCGGCCTCGCCGTCAACGCCCTGCTCGCCGCCGGGGCCGACCCGGCGGCCGTCGCCAAGGCCGGCCGGAACGCCTTCGACGGGCTCGCCCTCTTCCAGCTCGGCTGCGCCGCCCCCGCCGAGCAGCGCGGCGGCTTCGTCTACCAGACCTCGCCCGACGGCACCCCCGCCGAGGCCAACGGCCTCGCCTCCGGCCAGGCCTCGCTCGCCGCGGCCGGCGGCAAGCTGCCGGTCACCAACACCAACCGCACCGACGCCGCCCCCAAGGCCCTGGCCTGCCCGGAGGGCGGCGCCGGCGCCACGGCCGTCCCGCGCGCCGACTCCGGCGAAGCGGCGGGCGCGTACCTCACCGCGCGGTTCGCGGCGAACGGGCAGCACCTGACGCTGACCCTGCCCGGCGCCGCCCCCGCCCCCGACTACGCGGCCACCGCCTGGGCCGCGCTCGGCCTGGTCCAGGGCGGCCACCCGCAGCAGGCCGCGGGCGCCGTCGACTGGCTGGCCAAGGAGGGCGGGACCTGGACCAGGGGCGGCACCGACGCCGCCGCCACCGCCACGCTGGTGCTGGTCGCCCAGGCCGCGCAGCGCGACCCGGCCGCCTTCGGCGGGGCCGACCTGGTCGCGCAGCTGACCGCGCTCGGCCCGGTGCCCAAGGCCACCGGCGCCGCGTCCGCCCCGGCGACGGCCTCCGCCCCGGCGAAGAAGGACGACGGCGGCTCCCTCGACAAGTACTGGCCGCTCGGCATCGGCCTGCTGGTCGGCATCGGCGGCGGCCTCCTGCTGAGCCTTCAGCGCAAGCGCGGCCAGAAGCTGTGACCACCCCCGGCCGGGCCCCGCGGCCGGCCCCGCCGGCGGACACCGTCACCACCACCGCCGCCGGGTCCGGGACCCGGCGGCGGGTGGTGCGGGCGGCCGTGCGGTTCGCGGCCGGGATGATCACCGGGGTGCTGATCCTGCTCGTGCTCGGAGCGGCGCAGGCCCAGGCCGCCGGGTACCGGTACTGGTCGTTCTGGCGCTGGTCCGACGGCGGCTGGGCGTACCAGCAGCAGGGTCCCGCGGTGCACGTCCCGGCGGACGGCGCGGTGGACGGCTGGCGGTTCGCCGTCAGCCCGGACGGCGGGCAGGACGCCGCCCGGCCCGGGACGCCCGGGGACTTCTCCGCGGTCTGCGCCGGCACGCCGGCGGAGGCCGGGCGCAAGCGGGTGGCCGTGGTCCTGGACTTCGGGGCCGCCGCCGACGCGCCCGGCGGGGAGAGCCCGCCGGCGCCGCGCACCGCGTGCGCCGTCGTCGCGCCCCGGGCCAGCTCGGCGGAGGTGCTGGCCACCGTCGCCCCGCCGCTGCGGTACGACACCAACGGCCTGCTCTGCGCCATCGCCGGCTACCCGCGCGGGGGCTGCGCCGACCAGCTCGGCGCGGCCGGCGCGCCACAGGAGGGCGAGCGCCCCGCGCAGGGCGCGAGCGCCGCCCGGACCTCCCCGAGCGGACCCGTCCTCGGAGTGGGCGCCGGCCTCGCGCTGGTCGTCGCGCTCGGCGTGGGCGCCGCCTGGCAGGCGCACCGCCGCCGCTGAGCGCCCCGGTGCCGCGCCCCACTCCCCCTCGACCGCCCCACCCCCTGGACCCCACCGTGCCCCCACCCCGCGCCGCCCGCCGCCGGCCCGCCGCCGGACCCCGCCACCTCCACCCCGGGGCCTGGTGGCTGTGGGCGCTCGGTCTGGGCGCGGCCGCCACCCGCACCACCAACCCGCTGGTGCTGCTCCTGCTCGCCGCCGTCGCCGGCTACGTCGTCGCCGCCCGGCGCGGCGACGCGCCCTGGTCGCGCTCCTACGGCGCGTTCCTGCGCCTGGGCCTGCTGGTGCTCGGCATCCGCCTCGTCTTCGCCGTCCTGCTCGGCTCGCCGGTGCCCGGCACCCACGTCCTGTTCACCCTGCCCGAAGTCCCGCTCCCCGACTGGGCGCAGGGCGTGCGGATCGGCGGACGGGTCACCGCCGAGGGCCTGCTCGCGGCGCTGTACGACGGACTGCGGCTGGCCACCCTGCTGGTCTGCGTCGGCGCGGCGAACGCCCTCGCCAGCCCGGCCCGGCTGCTGCGCACGCTCCCCGGCGCGCTCTACGAGGCGGGCGTCGCCGTCGTGGTCGCGATGACGTTCGCGCCCAACCTGGTCGCCGACGTCCAGCGGCTGCGCGCCGCCCGCCGGCTGCGCGGACGCACCGACCGCGGCATCGCCGCCGTGCTCAGCGTCGGACTGCCCGTCCTGGAAGGCGCGCTGGAGCGCTCGGTGGCGCTGGCGGCCGCGATGGACACCCGCGGGTTCGGGCGCACCGCCGCGGTGCCGCGCCGGCTCGCCGTGCTCACCGCCGTCCTCACCCTGGCCGGGCTGCTCGGGATCTGCCTGGCCGCGTACGGGCTGCTGACGGCGGGCGGCGGCGGGTGGGCGCTGCCGGTGCTCCTGGCCGGACTGGCCGCCGCCTTCGCCGGGCTGCTGCTCGGCGGCCGGCGCTCGGTGCGCACCCGCTACCGGCCCGATCCGTGGGCCCTGCCCGAGTGGCTCACCGCCGGGTCCGGGATCGCGGTCGCCGCGGCGACGGCCTGGCTCGCCTCGCTGGACCCGCTCGCGTTCGCCCCGACCGTCGTCCCGCCGACCGCGCCCGTCCTGCCGGTCACCGCCGCGGCGGCCGTCCTGCTGGGCCTGGTCCCCGCGTTCGCCGCCCCGCCCCGCCGTCCACCACCGCGGACCCGCACCCCCCGGCCGTCCCCACCGATCTGACCGCCCCGGCCGACCCGGCCGGGCCCCGGAGGACCTCGTGATCACCTTCGAACAGGTCGGCGTCCAGTACGCCGACGCCGCGGCGCCCGCGCTCACCGGCGTCGACCTGACCGTCCCCGAGGGCGAGCTCTGCCTGCTCGTCGGCCCGTCGGGCTCCGGGAAGTCCACCCTGCTGGGCACGGTGAGCGGCCTCGTCCCGCACTTCACCGGCGGCGTGCTGCACGGCCGGGTCACCGTCGGCGGGCGCGACACCCGGGAACACCGGCCGCGCGACCTCGCCGACCTGGTCGGCACCGTGGGACAGGACCCGCGCGCGCACTTCGTCACCGACACCGTCGAGGACGAACTCGCCTACGGCATGGAGTCCCTGGGCCTGCCGCCGGACGTGATGCGGCGCCGCGTCGAGGAGACCCTCGACCTGCTGGGCCTGGCCGACCTGCGCCGGCGCGCACTCGCCTCGCTCTCCGGCGGCCAGCAGCAGCGGGTCGCGATCGGCTCGGTGCTCACCGTCCACCCGCGGGTGCTGGTGCTGGACGAGCCGACCTCCGCCCTGGACCCGGGCGCCGCCGAGGAGGTGCTCGCGGTGCTCCAGCGGCTGGTCCACGACCTCGGCACCACCGTGCTGATGGCGGAACACCGGCTGGAGCGGGTGGTCCAGTACGCCGACCAGGTGCTGCTGCTGACCCCCGGCGCACCGCCCGTGCTCGGCGAGCCGGCCGAGGTGATGGCGCACTCGCCGGTCCACCCGCCGGTGGTCGGGCTCGGCCGGCTGGCCGGCTGGCGCCCGCTGCCGCTCACCGTCCGCGACGCCCGCCGCCGGGCCGCCGGGCTGCGCACCCGGCTGGACGGCCGGCGCCCGCCCGCCCCGGCCGCCGCCGCGCACCGCGGCACGCCGCTCGCCACCGTCTCCCGGCTGGTCGTCCGCCGCGGCCCGGTGCCCGCCCTGCGCGGGGTCGACCTCACCCTCCGCCCGGGCGGGATCACCGCCCTGATGGGCCGCAACGGCGCCGGGAAGTCCACCCTGCTCGGCGCCCTGGTCGGCCTGCACCCGCCGGCCGCCGGCTCGGTCGCCGTCGGCGGGTGCACCCCGCACCGCACCCGGCCCGCCGAGCTGATCCGCCACGTCGGCCTCGTCCCGCAGGACCCGCGCGACCTGCTGTACGGCGAGAGCGTCGGCGCCGAGTGCGCGGCCGCCGACCGCGACGCCGCCGCCGCACCGGGCACCTGCCGCGCCCTGGTCGAAGGGCTGCTGCCCGGCCTCGACGACACCGCCCACCCGCGCGACCTCTCCGAGGGCCAGCGCCTCACCCTCGCCCTGGCCGTGGTGCTCACCGCCCGGCCGCCGCTGATCCTGCTCGACGAGCCGACCCGGGGCCTCGACTACGCGGCGAAGGCCCGGCTGGTGGAGATCCTGCGCGGCCTCGCCGCCGACGGCCACGCCGTGCTGCTCGCCACCCACGACGTCGAGCTGGCGGCCGAGCTCTCCCACCGCACGGCCGTGCTGGCCGACGGCGAGATCGTCGCGGACGGACCGACGCCCGAGGTGGTGCTCGGCTCGCCCGCGTTCGCCCCGCAGGTCGCCAAGATCCTGGCGCCGGGTCCGTGGCTCACCGTCCACCAGGTCGCCGACGCCCTCGCGGAGGCCTCCGCGTGACCGGCCCGCTCGCCCGCCCGGTCCCGCTCGGCCGCCGCTCGGTCACCGCCCTGGCCCTGACCTCCCTGGTCGGCGTGGCCGGCTTCGGCTGGCCGCTGCTCGCCGCGACGGACTCCGCCCTGGTCGGCCACTCCGCCGACGCCCCCTGGCTGTTCGCCCTGCTGCTCCCGCTGCTGCTCGCCGTCGTCGTCGCCCAGATCTCCGAGGGCCGCACGGCGGGCGGCGGCGCGCCCGGCCTGGACGCCAAGTCGGTGGCCCTGCTCGGCGTGCTGGCCGCCACCGGGGCCGCCCTGCGCCCGCTCGGCGCGGGCACCGCCGGGCTGGAGCCGATGTTCTTCCTGATGGTGCTGTCCGGCCGGGTGCTCGGGCCGGGCTTCGGCTTCGTGCTCGGCGCGCTGTCGATGTTCGCCTCCGCCCTGCTGACCGGCGGGGTGGGGCCCTGGCTGCCGTTCCAGATGCTCGCCATGGGCTGGGTGTGCCTCGGCGCCGGCCTGCTCCCCGGCCCGGCCCGGCTGCGCGGGCGCCGCGAGCTCGCCCTCCTCGCCGGGTACGGAGCGACGGCCTCCCTCCTCTACGGCGTGATCATGAACCTCCAGGGCTGGCCCTACATCGCGGGCCTGGCGAGCTCGATCTCCTTCGTCCCCGGCGACCCGCTCCCCGACAACCTGGTCCGCTTCGCCGCCTACTGCCTCACCACCTCCCTCGGCTGGGACCTCCCCCGCGCCGCCCTCACGGTCACCCTCTGCCTCACCCTCGGCACCCCCGTCCTGCGCGCCCTGCGCCGCGCCACCCGCCGCGCCGCCTTCGCCGCCCCGGCCGCCTTCCGCCCGCCCGCCGACCCCGGCCCCTGACACCTGACCCCTGACCCCTGACCGGACGGCACCGCGCCCCGGACCGTTTCGGTCCGGGGCGCGGTGTCTCCCGGCGTGGCTCAGGCCTTCGGGCCGGTGGCCTGGACGACGTCGAAGGACCAGAGCGTGGAGCCGGTGGCGGCGGGGCGCTGCGGGGCCCCGCCCTCCGGGGAGGCCGGACGGTGGGCGGCCTGCATCGGGCCCGACAGCCAGGCCTGGAAGGACTCCTCGTCGCGCCAGCGGGTGTAGACGAGGTACTGGTCGGTGCCCTCGACCGGGCGCAGCAGCTCGAAGTACTCGAAGCCGTCGGAACCCTCCACCGCGCCGGCCCGGGCGGCGAAGCGCTTCTCCAGTTCCTCCCGCTGCTCAGCGGGGACGGTCAGGACATTGATCTTGACGACGGACACGCCGTACCTCCTCAGGGTTGTCTGCGAAGGCAGTCTGCTACACCTCACACGGCCCACGGCGGGGAACCCGTTCCAGCCGGACACCTCCGGTGGCCCGGGAGCGCGCGGCCGTCAGAAGGAGCGGCCCTCGCCGCGGTACGGGGGCTCGTGGCCGACGGGGTCCGGCCGGTCCCGGGGGTCGGCGCAGAGCGAGGACGCCAGCCGGGTGAGCAGTGCGGCGAGGTCGTCGAACTGCTTCTCGTCCCAGTCGCCGAGGAGTTCGGCCAACTGCTCGCGCCGGGCGGCGACCAGTTGCAGCGCGGCCGCCTCACCCGGCTCGGTGAGCCGCAGCGGCAGCCCGGCGCTGCGCGCGGCCAGGCCCCGGCCCTCGACCTCGCGCGCCGCCTCCTCCACCACCGCGAAGGGGACGACCCGGCGCTCCGCCAGTTCGCCGGGATCCACCGAGCCGTGATGGTGCATCTGGAGCAGCAGCCAGCTGGAGGCGGGCTTGAGGTCGAGCCCGGCGGTGGCGGTGATCCGCTTGAACAGGTCGCGCCGGGCCTCCCGGGTGTTCAGCACCGACAGGGCCCGGCCGATCTCGTCCAGCGAGGAGCGCTCCACCGGGTTGACGCCGATCGACTCGCCGAGGTCGGGGGCGGTCACGGTGCTGCGCAGCTTCTGCTCCCGCAGGAACAGCGACAGGACGAAGGCGACGGCGGCCACCGGCACCGCGTACAGGAAGACCCGGGTGATCGACTCGGCGTAGGCGTGGTGGATCCCGTCCTGGACGGCGGCGGGCAGCGCCTCGATGACGCGCGGGTCGGAGGTGATCGCCCCGGGGTCGAAGCCGGGCGGCAGCGGGACGCCGGCCAGGGCGTCCCGCAGCCGGCTGTTGAGACCGGAGGCGAAGACCGTGCCGAAGACCGAGACGCCGACCGAGGCGCCGATGGAACGGAAGAAGGTGGCACCGGCGGTGGCGACGCCGAGGTCCTGGTAGCCGACCGAGTTCTGCACGATCAGCACCAGCACCTGCATGACCAGGCCCAGGCCCAGGCCGAAGACCAGGAAGTAGCAGCTCATCACGAAGGTGCTGGTGTGCTCGTCGAGCATCGAGAGCAGCAGCAGGCCGACGACCGTGATGGCCGAGCCGGCGATCGGGAAGGTCCGGTAGTGGCCGGTGCGGGACACGATCTGACCGGAGCCGATCGACGTGATCAGCATGCCGATCACCATCGGCAGCATGTGGACGCCGGACACCGTCGGCGAGACGCCCATGACGACCTGGAGGAAGGTCGGCAGATAGGTGAGCGCGCCGAACATCGCGAAGCCGACCACGAAGGAGATGACGGCCACCAGGCTGAACGTCCGGGAACGGAACAGCCGCAGCGGCAGGACGGGTTCGGCGGCGGTCCGCTCCACCAGCACGAAGGCCAGCAGCAGGACCAGCCCGAGCACACCCAGGCCGATGATCTGCCAGGAGCCCCACGCCCAGGTCGTGCCGCCGAGCGAGGTCACCAGCACCACGCAGGTGGCGACGGCGGCGATCAGCGTGGTGCCGAGGTAGTCGATCCGGTGCCGGCGGCGGGTCTGCGCCCCGGGCAGCACGGCCGCGACCACGGCGAGGGCGACCACGCCGATCGGCAGGTTGATGTAGAACACCCAGCGCCAGCTCAGGTTGTCGACGAACAGCCCGCCGAGCAGCGGTCCGAGCACGCTGGTGACGCCGAAGACGGCGCCGAAGACGCCCTGGTACCTGCCGCGGTCCCGGGGCGGCACGAGGTCGCCGACGATGGCCTGGGACAGCACCATCAGGCCGCCGCCGCCCAGGCCCTGGAGGGCGCGGAAGGCGATCAGCTCGCCCATGTTCTGGGCGATGCCGCACAGCACCGAGCCCAGCAGGAAGATCACGATGGACGCCTGGAAGAAGACCTTCCGGCCGTACATGTCGCCGAGCTTGCCCCAGAGCGGGGTGGCCGCGGTGGAGGCGAGCAGATAGGCCGTGACCACCCAGGAGAGGTGCTCCAGCCCGCCGAGGTCGCTGACGATGGTGGGCAGCGCGGTGGAGACGATGGTCTGGTCGAGCGCCGCGAGCAGCATCGCCAGCAACAGGGCGCCGATCGGCACCCACAGACTGCTCCCGGTGGCCCGGGGCGGGCCCGGTTCGTCCGCCGGGACCCGGTCGGACGCGGCGATCGGATCCGTCATGGCGTCTCCGTATCCGTAGCGGCTCGGCGGCGATCACTCCCGGCTCACCATGGTGTCAGAAATGCTCCGTTTTGCGCGTTTTCAGTTGAGCCGAACGTAAGGGCGTCCGCTATCAGGACGTTCGCATCGCCACATCGGCCGTTCAGCGATCCCCAACCCCCACCAACCGGCACAAGGCCCCCACGACGGGCCGGACCGCCCTGTCCCCTCCCAGGGACGTCCTGCATAATCAGGCCCGTCCACCGCCTGGACCCCAGGACGAACGCAGCCCGAGTCCGAGACCGCCACCGACCGCGACACCGAGGAGGGCCGGCCGATGCCGGACCAGCACTGCCCGACGTGCGGCACCGCACGCTCCGCAGGGTGCGGCTGCCTCGTCCCGGACGGCAGCCTCGACGAGACCGCCGTCCTGCCGCACCTGGAGGGCCCGCCGCTGGTCCGCCCGTACGTGCCGCAGGCCGTCGGCCAGGTCGTGGACGGCCCGCCGCCCGGGGCGGGGGCCGAACCGCCTGCCGGACCTTCCGCCGGGCCTTCCGCCGGTCCGGCAGCAGCGCCCGTGCCGGCGCCACCGGCCACCGACCCGTTCGGCACGACCGTGCTGCCGCCGCCCGCGGCCCCGCTGGGCCCGGACGCCGACGCCTACGCGACCACCGTGCTGCCGCCCGTCGCCTCCGCCCCGCAGTTCCCGCCGGAGCCGCCGCAGCAGCCGGTGTCGCGGCCCCCGGCGCCGCCCGCGCCCGCCGGCGAGCCCGCCGCCGAGGACGCGGACGAGCTCGGCGTCTTCCCGTTCGCCCACGCCGCCCCTGCGGCCACGGCCACCGCCGCCGGTGGCGGCCGCGCCGCCCGGCGCGCGGCGGCGCAGGAGGACGGCCGGGGCCCGCTCGCCCGCCGCAAGGGCCTGCTGATCGCGGCCGGCGCCGGTCTGCTGGCGGTGACCGTGGGCCTCGCCTACGCGCTCACCCCGTCCGCCGGGCCGGACGACCGGGCCGCCCCCGCGCCGACCGCCACGCTCGGCCTCGCCCCGGTGGAGCCGACCGTCCCGGCCCAGCCGAGCCCGAGCGCGCCGCCGCCCACCGAGGACAGCCCCAGCGCGACGCCGACGCCGACCCGGACCAGCGCCAGGCCCTCCCCGGCCCGGACCACCGCCACCACCCCGCCGCCGGCCGCGCCCGCCACCACGGCGGCCGCCGCTCCCCCGGCCCCCGTGCCGGTCCCGGTGCCCGACCCGGTGACCACGCCCCCGGCCCCGGTGCCCGTCACGCCGGCGCCCACGACCGCGGCGCCCGTCCCGACCGCCACCACCCCGCCCGCCACCCCGACGCCGGCCCCCACCCCGACGGTCCGCACCCTGGAGCGCGGCATGGAGGGGCCCGACGTCCTGGCGCTCCAGCGGAAACTCGGCGTCGTGATCTGCTGGCAGAAGCTGCCCCCGACCGGCAAGTACGACGACCGCACCGAACTCATGGTCATGTACTTCCAGGACATCAACGGCATCCGGGGCGACACCCGCGGCGTCTACGGTCCCAACACCCGCGCCGCCCTGGACAACCGCAACAGCTGCTGACCGGGCGGCGGGGTGCGGGGCCCGCCGCGTCAGCCCTTGATCGCCTGGAAGATGCTGAACCCGGCCATCAGCACCATCACGCTCGCCGCGACCCGGATGATCATCTTCATCGGCACGTGCTTCAGCAGCTTCTGCCCGCCCAGGATCGCGATCCCGGCCACCGCGCACAGCGCCAGCCAGGCGCCCAGGCCCACGGCCAGCGGGTCGGCGTACTTGGCGGCCAGGTTGGCGGTCATGATCTGGGTCAGGTCACCGAACTCGGCGATCGCCACGACCACGAAGCTGGCCCCGGCGACCTTCCAGAAGCTGTTGGCGGACGGCTCCTTGGCGGCGTGCCCGTCCTCCTCGTCGCCCCCGCCGTGGAACAGCAGCATCGCCGCGCCGGCCAGGAACAGGACGCCGGTGACGCCCTCCACCCAGCGGTGCGGCAGCAGCGAGAGCAGCTTCCCGGCGACCAGGGCGATGCCCACCTGGAGGGCGAAGGCGGCGGCGATCCCGGCGAAGACGTAGCTCGCCCGGTACTTGGCGCCGAGCATCAGGCTGGCCAGGGCGGTCTTGTCGGGCAGTTCGGACAGGAAAATGATGCCGAACGTGATCGCGGCGACGGTCAGACTCATCGGGGGTGGTGTCCCTCGGGTTCGGGCCGCCGGACCGCAGCAGCTCCGTCAGGGGGTCGCTCCGGCCCGACAGCACTGGTTGGCAATCCACGGGTCGCGCACGACGCGCGCCCGTACACACAGCACTGCGGCCGAAGGTCTCGCCGGCACCGGTCGTGGAACCGCGGTGCCCCGGGCGCCGGGCCCGAGGGCCAGTATGTCGACGGTCCGGTGGAGGGCTACTCCCCTTCAACGCGCCCAGCCTACCCGATCCCCCCTCCCGGCCGCCCGGCCCGCACCAGCCCCCGGCCGACCAGCTCCAGCACCACCACGACCGCCACCGCCTCCACCGCCAGCAGCGCGACCAGCACGAACAGCTGCACCGCGCCCGCCTGGACCGGCGAGGCCCCGCCGAGCAGCATGCCGACGAACGCGCCCGGAAGGGTGACCAGGCCCACCGTCCGGGTCTGGTCGAGCGCCGGGACCAGCGAGGTCGCGGCGGCGGTGCGGCAGATCTCCATCCGGGCGTCGCGCTCCTCGAAGCCGAGCGCCAGCGCCGCCTCGACCTCCCCGTGCCGCTGGCGCAGCTCGTCCAGGGCGCGCCGCCCGGACAGCGAGGTGGCGGTGAGCGCGCCGCCGATCAGGATGCCGGCGACCGGGATCACCGACAGGCCCTTCGGCGGCAGCAGTCCGCTGCCGAGCAGCAGCACCAGCACCGGCAGCACCCCGGCCCCGACCGGCGCGGCCGCCCACAGCCAGCCCCGCCCGGGGGCCGGCACCATCCGCCGCCCGGCGGTGCGCACCGCGACCGCGAACATCAGCAGCACGAACAGCGCCGACCACCAGCGCGAGCCGACCACCCAGGTGATCACCAGCGCGACGGCGGCGAGCTGCACCACCGCGCGCAGTCCGGCCCGCAGCACGGCGCGCCCCTGGCCGAGCCGCCCCCACCCGGCAACCGCGACGGCGGCCAGCAGCAGGACGGCGGTGACCGCGCCCAGCCCCGGGGTGACCGGCAGCAGCTGCCCCCCGGCAGCGAGCCGGAGCACCGGTCAGATCCAGCTGGTGAACCACATCCGGTCCTGCCAGGACGTCATCGGGATCACCTCCGCGGTGTACAGCGGGTAGAAGAAGGCGAAGCAGGCCATGATCGCCAGCACGATCAGCCCGGCGCCGACCGCACCGATCCGGCGCCGTTCGGGCGAGCACCCCTGCGGCCCCAGCATCGCGCCCAGCATCTGCGCCACGGCCAGGCAGAGGAAGGGGACGAGCACCACCATGTAGAAGGAGAAGACCGTCCGCTCCTGGTACTGGAACCACGGCAGGTAGACGCCGGCCACGCCGCACAGCACCGCGCCGGAGCGCCAGTCGCGGCGGAAGAACCAGCGCCAGAGCAGGTAGACCAGCGCGAAGCAGGCCGTCCACCAGAGCAGCGGGGTGCCGAGGCCGAGGATCTGCGCCGCGCAGCCGCCGGACGCGGTGCAGCCGCGCTGGCCGGCCGGCACCTGCTCCCAGAACATCGAGACCGGCCGGCCCTGGACCAGCCAGCTGAACGGGTTGGACTGGTAGGTGTGCGGGCTGCTCAGGCCGGTATTGAAGTCGTACATCTGGGCGTGGTAGTGCCACAGGCTGCGCAGCGGGGCGGGCACCCAGCTCATCGACACCTGCGGCAGCCCGACGCCGAGGACGCTGTCCGGGGAGAGCCCGGCCCGGTCGTCGGCCCAGTGCCGGTCGAAGCCGCCGCCGGTGAACAGCCAGCCGGCCCAGCCGCCGAGGTAGACCACGAACGCGGAGCCGACCATGGCGAGGAAGGCGGGCAGCGCGTCGAGGCGCAGCATCGAGCGCCAGGGGCGGCGGGCGCCGGCCCAGCGGCGGCCGGACTGGTCCCACAGCACGGTGAGCAGACCGAAGGCGGCGAGCACCATGGCGCCGTTCCACTTGACCCCGGCGGCGGCGCCCAGGCAGAGCCCGGCGGTGATCCGCCAGGGGCGCGGGCCGAGGCGGACGGTGTCGCCGCCGTGGTCGGGCAGCACGGCGGCGAGCCGGGCCCGGGTGCGGTCGCGGTCGATCAGCAGGGCGCCGAAGGCGGCCAGGACGAAGAACATCTGGACGCCGTCGAGCAGGCCGATGCGGCTCATCACCAGCTGGAGGCCGTCGACGGCCATCAGCAGGGCGGCGGTGCAGCCGATCAGGGTGGAGCCGAAGAGCCGGCGGCCGATCCGGGCGAGCATCAGCACGGTGACGGTGCCGAGCAGCGCGGTCATGAACCGCCAGCCGAAGGGGTGCAGGCCGAAGGCCCACTCGCCGAGCGAGATCACCCATTTGCCGAGCGGGGGGTGGGCGATGAACTCGGGTGCGGAGGTGAGCGGGATCTGCTGCGGGACGGCGAGGACCTGCTCGTTCGCGTGCTCCGGCCAGGTGCCCTCGTAGCCCTGGCGCAGCAGCGACCAGGCGTCCTTGGGGTAGTAGGTCTCGTCGAAGACGAAGGCGTCGGGGTGGCCGAGGTTCCAGAACCGCAGCAGTCCGGCGAAGAGCGCCACGGCGATCGGTCCGAGCCAGTCGGAGCGGTCCGCCGCCCGGCGCAGCAGCCCCCGCCGTCGCGGTGCCGGGCCGGCCCGGTCCGCTGCCGCCGGGGGGTGGGTGAGCGCCGCTTGCGTCATGGTGTCGGTTGCCTCGCCGGTTCGCCTGTCTCGCCTGTGCCGGCCGCCGGCGCTGTGCCCCGGTGGCCGCGGTCGGCCCGCGCCGGCCGGGGCGGCCCGCACCGGCCCGTCCGACCTCGGCCGGACGGCCGACAGCCACCGACACTATGTGCCGGTGGGCGCGAAACCAAGCGCGACGGGCGCCGGACAGGTGACCTGTCCGACGCCCGTCAGGGCCGTGTCACGCGGCGGTCTGCAGTTCGCGGACCGGCCGGGCCGGGGCGCGGACCGGGGCCGAGGGGGCCTGCTCGTCCCCGGCGGAGCCGTCGGCCGCGTTGTCCTGGGCCGCGGTGAGGTGGGGCCGCAGGCGCAGCGCCAGGACGACGATCAGCACGGTGCAGCCGGTCATCGCCGCCAGGTAGAGCGGCCAGGTGCCGGAGCCGACCAGCAGGACGCCCACGGCCGGGCCGACGGCGATCGCGATCTGCTTCACCAGGGCGTACCCGGAGTTGTAGGTGCCGAGCAGCCGCGCCGGGGCGAGGTCCGCGACCATCGGGCCCATGGTGGGGGCGAGCAGCGACTCGCCGACGCCGAACAGGGCGTAGATCGCGACGATCGCGACGGTGGCGGCCATCGCCTCGGTCCGGATCAGGCCGGCCACCAGGGCCATCGCCCAGGCGCCGAGCCAGACCACGCCGGCGGCGGCCATCGCGGTGGTGCGCCGGCGGCGGGCGGTGATCCGCACCATGAACATCTGCAGCACCACGATGGTCAGCGCGTTGGCGCCGATGGCGATGCCGAGGGTGGACGGGGCGGTGCCGACGGTGTCGGTCGCGAAGGCGGCGACGCCGGACTCGAACTGGCCGTAGCAGGTGAAGAAGATCAGTCCGGCGAGCGCGCTGAGCCGGAGCATGGCCTTGTCGGCGAGCAGGGCGCGCAGGCCCTGCGGCCCGTCGGTCCGCTCGTGGACGAGCAGCGGCGCGGCCTTCGGGATCCGGGCGGTGCCGGTCACCAGGGCCAGGCCCAGGAAGGTCAGGGCCTCGATGGTGAACAGCCGGGTCAGGCTGGCCGGGTCGGCGACGTCGACGATCTGCCCGCCGACCAGCGCGCCGACGCCCATGCCCAGGTTGATCAGGGTGAACTGCAGCGCGAAGGCGTGCGAGCGGGTCGCCGCGGTGGAGCAGCGGACGATCATCGTGGCCAGCGCCGGCTGGCAGGTGGTGACACCCGCGCCGAACAGGAAGGAGGAGACCAGCAGGGCCGGGGTGCCGGTGGCGTGCCCGAAGGCGAACGCGCCGGTGGCGGCCAGCGCGGCGCCGGCGAGCAGCACCGGGCGCGGCCCGTACCGGTCGATGCCGCGGCCGGTGAACGGCAGGACGGCGAGCGCGGCCAGCGCGAAGACGGTGAACACCATCCCGGCCGCGAGCGAGCCCAGCCCGCGCACCTGGTCCACGTACACGAACATGTACGGCATCGTGAATCCGCTGCCGAACGCGCTGAGCGCGTTTCCGATCTGGACGCGGCGCAGCGGGCCGCCCGCCCCGCGTCGCTGCTGCCTCTGCTGCTTCACCGTGCCGGTCACCGTGCACACCCCTTCGTTGCGGACGGAGGCGTCAGGGCTCCGTCAGTTTCGCTGCGTACTCTTAAGGGAAGAAGACTTAAGAGCTAAAGTTTGACTCTAAAGTCTTAGCACCAGAAGAGTGCTGAGTCAAAGGCTTAAGGAGTGCACTTCACATGGGAGACTGGTCCGCATGACTGCAGAGAAGCCCGCGCCGGCCACTCCCCGCGAGCTGGGCATCAGCGAGCAGGTGGCCCTCTACCAGCGGGAATTCCCCACCGTCGACCCGCAGGTGGAGACCATCGTGCAGACCCTCTCCCGGGTCGCCCGGCGGATGACCGTCGCCTACGACCGTCAGCTGACTGTGCTCGGAATCACCTCGGCCGAGTGGGAGGTGCTCAAGGCCCTGGTGGTCTCCGGCAGCCCCTACCGGCTCGGGCCCGGCGAGCTGGCCAAGCGGCTCGGCCTCACCCCGGCCGCGATGACCCACCGGATCGACCGGATGGTCACCGAGGGGCTGGTCACCCGGGAGCGGGACGAGGCCAACCGGGTCCGGGTGATCATCGAGCTGACCGAGCTCGGCCGGGACAAGTGGCTGGAGTCGATGCGGATGGCCGCCGTCTTCGAGGAGGAACTGCTCCAGGACCTCGTCGGCGAGGACCGCACCGTGCTCTCCGGGATGCTGGCCCGGATGCTGCGCCGGATCGAGGAGAGCCAGCCGGACGCCCTGGGGCGCACCGCCGACCTGGGCTGATCCGGCCCGTGACGACGACAAGTCCGGCCCGCCGGGGGACTCCCCCGGCGGGCCGGACTCTTCGTGCGGTGGGTGCGAGGGTCCGTCAGGCCCTCATCCGGTCAGTGGTGGGTCAGCAGGGGCCGTTGTCGGTCCAGACGCCCCACTGGCCGCTGGCGCTCGGGTCGTCGCCCTTGGTCCACCACTTGTTGGTGTAGTAGTGACCCTTCCAGGAGACCTTGGTCGGGGTCGCGTAGGTGGCGGCCGAGTCCCAGCTCGGGGCGCCCGCGCAGCCGGCCGGGGTGGTCGGCGGCGTGGTCGGCGGCGTGGTCGGCGGGGTGGTCGGCGGAGTCGTGGGCGGGGTGGTCGGCGGCGTCGTCGGCGGGGTGGTCGGCGGCGTGGTCACCGGCGGGGCCGGGCAGGCCGCGGCGGAACCGTTGGTGGCCTCGACCATCTTGTCGAACAGCGCGGTCTTGGTGCCCAGGTCGTACAGCGAGAAGGCGAAGGAGCCGCCGAGGCCGTTGCAGTGGGCGTAGTCCAGCTTGGCCTGGATCGAGCGGGCGTCCTCACCGGACCAGAAGACGTTGCCGTCGTAGAAGTAGGTCGCCTTGGCCGCGTCGTCCCAGTAGGTCTTCGACGGGTTGTCGACGAAGCCGGCCAGCTCCTTGTACATCTGGATGCCGGGGACGTTGCCCGACAGGGCCGCGCCCGGGGCCGGGGCGGTGGCGGGCTGGAACAGACCGTTCTTGCCGTTGTTCTGGACGCCGGTCCAGCCGCGGTAGTAGAACGGCACGCCGACGTTGATCTTCTTGGCCGGGAAGCCGCCCGCGATGCCGTACTGCGGGTCGCCCACGGTGTACGCCTTGATGGCGTCGTCGATCGAGTACTTGCCGTTGCCGCCGGGGACCGGGGTCATCGGGTCGTTCGGACCGGAGTAGATCGGGGCCTGGTGGTTGGTCGGGCCCTTGGACTCCCAGCCGCCGTGCATGTCGTACGTCATGACGTCGAGGAAGCTCAGGTACTGACCGATCTTGTCGGTCTCGACGTTCTTGATCTTGTCCTGACCGGCACCCACCGCGGCCGCGGTGTAGTACTGCTTGCTGTCGGTCTTGCCCTGCGCGTCGAGCTGCTCGCGCAGCTCCTTCAGCAGCAGGGTGAAGTTCTGCTTGTCGTTCGGGCTCGCCTGGTTGCCGAGGTGGCCGCCGCCGCCCGGGTACTCCCAGTCGATGTCGATGCCGTCGAAGATGCCGGCCGCCGAGCCCGGGCCGCCGTAGCCGGCGTCGACCGGCAGGTTGCCCTTGATGAACATGTCGATGCAGGACGAGACCAGCTTCTTGCGCGAGGCGTCCGTGGCGGCCGCCGACGAGAAGTACTTGGAGTACGTCCAACCGCCCAGCGAGATCAGGATCTTGAGGTTCGGGTTCTTCGCCTTCAGCTTCTTCAGCTGGTTGAAGTTGCCCGCGATCGGCTGACCCCAGACGTCGCCGACGCCGTCGACCGAGATGTCCGGGCCGAAGCTCTTCTGGTAGTCGGCGAACGCGTCCGCCGCACCGTCACCCGCGTTGGGGTTGTTCTCGTCCTGGCTCGCGGCCTTGGTGGCCTGGAAACAGGTCCCGTTGGTGGGGTGGATGTTGGCGAACGAGTAGATCATGTAATCCAGCTTCCCGGCGACGCCGGTGTCCTGGATCGTCTTCGCGTAGTACGCGTTCGAGTAGATCGACCACTGGTCGAAGTAGGCGACCTTGATGCCACCGCTGGTGGCGGGCGCGCCGGTGCTGTTGCCGACGGCGGCGTTGGCCGCGGTGCCGCCGCTGAGCGCGAGGCCCGCGCCGAGCAGCAGGGAGGCCGTGGTGCCGGCGGCGATCGCGGTCAGGCTCTTGGACCGCTTGCGACGGCCGCCCTCCTGAACCGGGGCCCCGGCCCTTTCGATGCGTGAACGGAGCATGGGTGCGTGACTCCTGGTGTGGGGGATTCCGACGTGTCCCGGGACGCAGGTACGGGGTGGGGCCGTACGACCGGGGCATGACAGAACGGGATGGGGGAATCGAGCGGATACATGCCTTGACGGACGCCGGGATATGCCGAACCGGCGCCTGCGGCGGACCGCTGACGCCGGTTCAGGGGCTCCCTGCACCTGGGGACTAAAATGGACTAGACCAACTACCCCGTCAAGAGGTGACGTTGCGGCTTGAGCCGCCCTTAAGGTTCGCCGGGACCCGAACCACCCCCGCTGACCTGCGGATCAGCGGGGGTGACGCGGAGCGGCCGGACGGTCCGGCCGCGCTCAGTAGCGCACCGCGTTGGCCGCCACGGCCTTCACCGAGCCCGAGAGGTCCCGGTTGCTGCGCGCCTTCACCTCGGTGCTCTGACCCGCCGCCAGGTCCGGGACCGTCACGGCCGTCACGTCCAGCACGTTACCGCTGTCGTCGGTGAAGTTGACCTGGATCACGTACCGGCCGGTGTCCTGGCCGTGGTTGGTGACGGTCAGCGCCGCCTCGGCCTTGCCGTCCACGAAGGCCACCGTGCCGACCGCGACGTCGCCCTTCGCGTCGAGTCCGCCCTTGATGCCGGCGATCGCGGAGGACGCCTTCGCCTGCGCCGAGGCGACCGCGGAGGCCGCCGCCGAGGGCAGCCCGCCGGCCGCGCCGGCCAGCACCGACTCCGCCGCCGAGGCCGCGGCGGAGGCGGCGCCGGCGATCGCCGAGCCCGCCTGCGCGGCGGCCGAGGAGGCCGCGGCGCCCGTCTTGCCCCCGTCGCCGTCGGACGAGCAGCCCGCCAGCGCGGCCCCGCCGAGCAGCGCCGCCACCACCCCCGCGGCCAGGGCGCGGTACGGGCGGCGGACGGCGGGGGCGTGCGGGTCCGCGGCGGTCGGCCGGGGCGGGGACGCGGGGCGGCGGGTCGGTTGGCGGTCCATCGGGGTCCTCGATTCTGGCCGTCGGGGTTCCGGCCGTCGGGTCCGGCCGCGCCGGGCTGCCCGGCGGGCCTCCCCGCCCACGTTCCGTGGACCGGGAGGCGTTCGCCACCAGGGCCGGGGCGTTCGGGTGAGCCCGCCCCGGCCGGGGCGGGTCAGGAGAGCCCCGAGCCCTCCTGGGTCTCCGCCTCCACCGCCGCGCGCTCCTCCGCCAGCCGCACGGCGTGCCGGCGGCGGGCCACCACCGCGCCGGCCCCGGCCGCGCTCGCCGCGAAGGCCAGCACCCCGACCCACGGCCGGTTGAACGCGTGCCCGCTCAGGTGGTCCAGCGAGTACCGGCCCGGCCCGGCCAGACCCACCGCCAGACCGGCCGCGCCGAGGAACGCCGGGTACTCGTAGCCGCCGGACATCGCGAAGAACCCCGACGGGGCGTGCACCGCGACCGCGCCCGCCATCGTCCCGGCCACCACCGCGCCGGCCGCCGGCGTGGCCAGCCCGGCGACCAGCAGCGCGCCGCCGCCCGCCTCGCCGAGGCCCGCGGCCAGGGCGCTCTGCCGCGGCGGGTGGAATCCCATCGCCTCCATCGCCTGGGCGGTGCCCTCCAGGCCGCCACCGCCGAACCAGCCGAACAGCTTCTGGGTGCCGTGGGCGATCAGCACCCCGCCCAGGGCGCCGCGCAGGGCCAGCAGACCAAGGTCGCTACGGTTCAGAGCCATGTCCAAGTCCCCTTCGGGAGCCCTCCGCCGCGCGGAGGGAGGTCCGGCTTCCATGGCAGCGGAAACCACCGGCCGGCTCGACCCGGGGCAGCCGTTCGGGCGAATCTCGGTGTGAACGGGAATAACCCGGGCCCAGGCGTGGCAGCCGGGCGGCGATGATCGCCGCGGCCATGCTTGGCACATGTTCGTCTTCGACCTGAGCAGCGCCTTCATCGCCTTCTTCGCCGTGGTCGGCCCGCCGAAGGTCCTGCTGTCCTTCGCCCGGCTGGCCTCCACCCGGACCTCCGGGGAGCTGCGGCGCCTGGCGGCCTGGAGCACGCTGATCTCGGCGCTGATCGGCGTGGCCCTCGCCTTCAGCGCCGACTTCGTGACCTCGCTGTTCCACATCAGCGACCAGTCGCTGCAGCTCGCCGGCGGCCTGATCTTCTTCGTCTACGCGGTCGCGCTGGTCTTCGGCGTCCACCTGGGCGCCGGCGCCGAGGAAACGGACGAACACCTGGCGAATCCGCTGGTGGAGGGCATCCGCGAGCTGCTGCTGCCCTACCTGGCCAGCCCGCTCGCGGTCACCGCCGTCCTGGTCGGCTCGCTCGCCAAGGACGACTGGGGCTGGCACGCCACCGTGGCCGGCGCGTACGTCGCCGTGGTGGCGATCAACTACGTCTGCGTCGCCGTGCTCGCCCCGCTGATGCTGCGCACCCACCGGACCTCGCTGGAGGTGGTGGCCCGGCTGCTCGGCCTGCTGCTCGCGGCGGTCGGCGCCGAGCTGTTCCTGGAAGGACTCGCCGGGCTCGGCGTGCACCTGCCCGAGGAGCACTGAGCCGCGGGCGCGGCACAGCGGCGCGGGCGACGGCGGCTCAGGCGGACGCGGCCAGCCGGAGCAGGGCCTCGCCGATCCGGTCGCGCACCAGCGGGTCGGCGACCAGCCCGTCCGCGCCGACGTCCCCGCGCGCCAGCGGCACTCGGACGCAGGCCGCCTCGACCACGGACGCCCCCGTGTGGCGCAGCACCGTGCGCAGCGCCTCCTCGGCGCCCAGGCCCCGCCCGGTCCCGGCGGCGTTGATCCAGGCGGCCGGTTTGTCCGCGATCTCGATGCCGCCGACCGTCCAGTCGAGCAGGTTCTTGAAGGCGCCGGGCAGGGTCCCGGCGTACTCGGGCGTACAGATCAGCAGGGCGTCGGCGGCCTCGACCGCCGCCCGCAGCGCGGTGACCGGCTCCGGCAGCGGGTCGGTGTCGAGGTCCGGGTTGAAGTGCGGAAGACCCGCCAGCCCGGTGTAGTAGGTGGTCGCGACGCCCTCGGTAACCAGCGCCACGGCGGCGGCGGTGCGCAGCACGGTCTCGTTGACGGACCCGGCGCGCAGGCTGCCCGGGAGCAGCAGGATGTGACGGTCGATCGGCATGGGCAGGAACCTATCGGCCGGTTCAGGGCACGACCACCGGCCGCCAGGGAACCGGGCTGGAGAGGATCATCGAACTGGCCGGCTGCCCGTAGCCGCCGAGCCGGTCGATGAGGGCCTCGAAATCGGCCATCGCCGGAACCGCGACCAGCAGCACGCAGCAGGCACCGCCGGTGACCCGGTGCAACTGCAGCACCTCCGGCCAGCCGGCCACCTCGGGGTCGCGCAGCACGCAGCGCGGGCCGTAGCACTGCAGCTGCACCAGCGCGGTGATCGGCAGGCCGGAGCGGGTGAGGTCGACGTGGGCGTGGTACCCGGTGATCACCCCGTCGGCCTCCAGGCGGCGGACCCGTTCGGCCACGGCGGGTGCGGACAGGCTCACCCGGCGGGAGAGTTCGTTGTAGGAGAGCCGCGCGTCGGCCTGCAGCTCGGCCAGCAGGCGGCGGTCGACGGCGTCCACGGCGACTCCTGAGGGTGTGGTCCGGTTGGCTGGATCCCGCTGCTTTGCGATCGTGAAGAGGATCGGGAAAACACCTCTCGTACGACAGGCCCGGCCGCGGTTGCCGTGCCCGTCGCCCATTCAAATGCGCGACGGGCCGCCGCACAATGGGGCCCCGGCGAGGACCGGGGCCACCGGTGCGGATCCCGGACCCGTCCGGCGGTCCGGCTCGCCGGCGACTTCAGGAGGGATCGGACATGGGGCACGACACGGTGGAGAAGCCCAGTCTGTCGTTCGACCGGGCCGGGGAGCCTGAGCGGGGCACCCCGTACGCGCGCTACGTCCGGCTGGACGAACTGCACAGCCTGCAGCACCCGCTCAGCGACACGCCCGCCGAGCTGTCGTTCATCGTCACCACCCAGGTGATGGAGCTGCTGTTCGGCCTGCTGCGGCACGAGTGGACGCTCGCCCAGCGCGCCCTGCGCGAGGACGACCTGCCGGGCGCGCTGTCCGCGCTGCGCCGGGGCACCCACGTCCAGGACGTCCTGGTGGAGTCCTGGGACCTGCTGGCCACCCTCACCCCGGCGGAGTTCAACTCCTTCCGCCCGCTGTTCGGCGAGGCCTCGGGCTTCCAGTCCTCGGCCTTCCTGCACCTGGAGTTCCTGCTCGGCAACAAGAACGCCGCGCTGCTGGCCATGTACCGCGACAGCCCGCGGACGCACGCCGAGCTGGCCGCCGCGCTGCGCTCCCCCGGCCTCTACGACGACGCGATCGCGCTGCTGGGCCGCCGCGGCCTGACCGTGCCGAGGACCGTCTCCGAGCAGCGCCACCAGCCGGACGAGGCCGTCGCGGCCGCCTGGCGACGGGTCTGCACCGAGCCCGGGTACGCCGCTCTGCAGCCGCTGGCCGAGGCGCTGCTGGACGTCGCCGAGCGGGTGACCCGGTGGCGCCAGCGCCACCTGGCGGCGGTCAAGCGGGCGATGGGCGGCAAGCCGGGCTCCGGCGGCTCCAGCGGTCTGACCTGGCTGCGCCGCTCCGCCGAGCAGGACGTCTTCCCCGAGCTGTGGGCGATCCGGGACGGAATGTGACGAACCCGAGCACGGCGGGCATGAACGAGCTGGTGGGCAGTGGGCACGAGGAAGCACGGGAGAGGCCGGACATGATCACGCGCGAGGAGTGCGCGGCGCTGGACGCCGCCGACCCGCTGGCGGCGTTCCGCGGGGAGTTCGCCCTGCCGCCGGGGGTGATCTACCTGGACGGCAACTCGCTCGGCGCGCTACCGGTCCGCACCCCGCAGCGGGTGCGCACGGTGGTCGAGCAGGAGTGGGGCCGGGAGCTGATCCGCAGCTGGAACGACGCGGGCTGGTTCGAGCAGCCGTACCGGCTGGGCCGGCGGATCGCCCCGCTGGTCGGGGCCGCCCCGCACGAGGTGGTGGTCTGCGACACCACCTCGGTGAACCTGTTCAAGGTGCTGGCGGCGGCGCTGCGGCTGCGTCCGGGCCGCTCCGCCGTGCTGGGCGACCGCGCGGCCTTCCCGACCGACCTCTACATCGCCGAGGGCGTGACCGGGCTGGTCCCCGGCGCCCGCAGCGTGCTGGTCGACCCGGCCGGGCTGGACGCGCACCTGGACGGGGACGTCGCCGCGGTCGTCCTCTCGCACGTCGACTACCGGACCGGCGAGCTGCTGGACATGCCCGGGATCACCGCCCGGGTGAAGGCCGCCGGAGCGCTGATGATCTGGGACGTCTGTCACTCGGTGGGCGCGCTGCCGGTCGGACTCTCCGCGAGCGGCGCCGACTTCGCGGTCGGCTGCAGCTACAAGTACCTCAACGGCGGCCCCGGCGCGCCGGCCTTCCTGTACGTCGCCGAACGGCACCTGGAGTCGGGCGCGCCGCAGCCGCTGAGCGGCTGGTTCGGGCACGCCCGGCCGTTCGCCTTCGAGCCCGGCTACGAGCCGAAGGAGGGCATCGGCCGCTTCCTCACCAGCTCCCCCTCGCTGCTCGGCCAGGCCGCGCTGGACGCCTCGCTGGACGTCTGGGAGCGGGCCGACCCGGCCGCCGTCCGGGCCAAGAGCCTGGCGCTGACCGATCTGTTCATCGCCCTGGTCGAGGACCTGGACGGCATCGAGGTGGTGACCCCGCGCGAGCACGCCCGGCGCGGCAGCCAGGTGGCGCTGCGGCACGCCGACGGCTACCCGGTGGTGCAGGCGCTGATCGCCCGTGGCGTGATCGGGGACTTCCGGGCGCCGGACCTGATGCGCTTCGGCTTCACCCCGCTCTACCTCTCGCACGCCGAGGTGTGGGACGCGGCCCGGCACCTGGCGCAGGTGCTGGAGAGCGGCGAGTGGAAGGACGAGCGCTTCTCCCGGCGCGGCGAGGTGACCTGACCGGCCGGCCACCGGCCGGGGCCTGCGGCCGTCGCCGAAGCGGGCCGGGGCGGTGGCACGGCGGGGGCGGGGCGGAACCGGCCGGGGAACGCGCGGGGCCGCCCGGTCGAAGGACGACCGGGCGGCCCGCGGCCGTGCGGCGGCTACCGCGGGCGGGCGCTAGCCGTGGCGGCCGCGGCGGCGGGTGGCCAGGAAGGCGAGGCCGCCGCCGAGGGCGAGCAGGACGCCTCCGGCCACGCCGAGGACGACCGGGGTGTTGCCGGCACCGGTGGAGGCCAGCTGGCCGCCGCCCCCGCCGGTGGTGGGCGCCGGGTGGCCGGCGGTCGAACCGCCGCCGCTCGGGCCGCCGGTGGCCGGGCCGCCGCTGGTCGGCGCCGCGCTGGACGAGCTCGCCGTGGCGCTCGGGCCGGTCGGGGCCGGGGAGGTGGCGGTCCCGGTCGGCGCCGGGGACGTCGGGGCCGGGGAGGTGGTGCTCTCCGTGGCGGTCGGCGCCGGCGACGTCGCGGTCGGGGACGTCGGGGCCGGGCTGGTCGGCGCCGGGGAGGTGCTGGTCTCCGTCGCGGTCGGGGTCGGGGAGGTCGGGGTCGGCGACGGCGCGGTGGGCGTCGGGCTCGGCACGACCTCGCAGTCCGGCAGGTCCCCGTCGAACGGGTAGCTGTGGATCTCGTAGCCGCCGTTGCCGGTCTGGATCAGATTGCCCGCCAGGTACACCCGGCCGTTCATGCCCGGCATGTTGATGGTCGTGGTGCCGGCCGGGTTGCCCGCCATCACCGAGCCCTGGAACTGCGCGCTGCCGTTGATCTGCGCCCCGGTGGACGTGGGGAAGTTCCACATCAGCTTGGAGCGCATGTCGGTGGTCGGGTCGCCGGGCAGCCCGGTGCCGGTGTAGGTGTTGATGACCGGGTCGGCCGCCAGCATGTTGACCACGACGGTGGCGCCGGCCGGGACGTTCGCGAACACCAGGCCGATCTGCCCGCCGGTCGGCGAGGCGAGGTTCCCGGTGACGTTGAAGACCTGCTTCATGCTGGTCCCGTCGCCGGTGAAGGTCGCCTCGCTGCCGGTGACCTCGACGGTGCCGGTGGCGGTGGCCCGCCCGACACAGGCCGAGACCTCCTCGATCCGGGTGAGCACCGACCGGTACGGCGCGGCGGCGTCGGCGTCCTGGATCGCCTCGCCGGTCGGGTCGATGGAGACCGTGCCGGTGACCGCGCCCGCGTGCCGCAGGTTGCCGAAGGCCTGGCCCTGGGAGTCGCTGCCGCCGATCAGCAGCGAGTTGCCGGGCAGGACGCCGACGTCGCCGCCGACGGTCAGGAAGTCGCTGCCGTTCGGCGGGACGACCCGCGAGCCGACGCCGACCACGCCCGCGTTGAAGGCGCCGCCACCCTGGCTCTTGTCGACGGTGAAGTCCCCGAGGGTGACGATCTTGCCCTCGGCCTCGGCCGCCCGGCCGGTGACCGTGTAGGAGCCGCCGGTGAAGACGTTGATGGTGGCGTCCCGGCCGGAGAAGTCGCCGTTGTTGACCGGCGGCCAGGTGGCGGGGCAGTCCGGACCGCTGCACGCCCCCAGCGGCGGGGCCAGCGGCGCGGCCGAACCGACCGTCAGCACCGCCGCGAGCGGCAGCACGGCGGCGGCGGTCGCCACCGCGATCCGGGCGTGGCGTCGTCCGCGGGAGGCGGGGACCCGCTCCGCGGTGGCTCTTCTGTGACCGGGCGTACCGGTTCGCTGACTCATCGGCACATTCCTCCGCGCGGCGAGAAGGCAGGCAGGAGAGGCACGCCTGCCACATTCCAGTTGATCCCGGATCATCCCGGTCACATCCCGGAGATTCCAGAGATTCGGTGTATCAGATACCAAATCGGACGAACCATACCCTACAGACCATCAGTGTGAATATGAAAATCTGATGAGTAGGCAGGCAATCCGTGTCCTCCCCGGGCCGCCCGCCACCGGCCCGCCACCCCCCCTTCGAGTCCTGTGGCCCCTTCCGGCCCGTCGACTCCTTCGGCCCCTGTGCCCCCGGCGGCCCCGCTAGGTTGGGGGCATGACTTCCGACGCGATCGCCACCGTCGCCACCAGCGCCGACGTGCTGCGCCACCCCGGGGCCGGCGAGCACCTGCTCACCGCCGTGGAGAAGGAGCGCGCCGCCCGGTTCCGGCACGAGTCCGGGCGGGTCGACTTCATCGCCGCGCACGCGCTGGTCCGGCTCTGCGCCGCCGGACTGCTCGGCGTCCCCGCCGACCGGCTGGCCCTCGCCCAGCACTGCCCCGACTGCGGCAAGGGCGACCACGGCAAGCCCTACCTGGCCGACCACCCCGGCATCGAGGTCAGCCTCTCCCACACCAAGGGCGTGGTCGCGGCGGCCGCCGCCCACCGGCCGGTCGGCGTCGACGTCGAACTGACCGACCGCGGCGGCACCCTGCTCGACGTCGCGCCCCGGGTGCTCACCGCGCAGGAGCTGCGGCAGGTGCGGGAGCACCCCGACCC
This sequence comes from Kitasatospora sp. NPDC059462, assembly GCF_042749955.1. Classification (NCBI taxonomy): domain Bacteria; kingdom Bacillati; phylum Actinomycetota; class Actinomycetes; order Kitasatosporales; family Streptomycetaceae; genus Kitasatospora; species Kitasatospora sp. NPDC059462. Next base: position 37,827 of record NZ_JBHYUU010000057.1, read on the forward strand.
GGCGCGGGCCTTCCTGCGGCTCTGGGTCCGCAAGGAGGCGCTGATCAAGATCGGCCGGACGACGCTGGACGGCCTCGCCGAGGTCGACCTCTCCGGGCTCCCGCTCGACCTGCCCGGCGGCCGGCCGCGGCTCAGCGCCTTCGAGGGCCTCCAGCTGCTCGACTGGGTGGACGAGGCGCACGGCGCGGCCGTCGCTGCGGTCAGCGAGGTGCCGCCGCGGGCGGTGGAGCTGGGCGCCCTCTGAGCCCGACCTGGGAGGGGCCGGTCGGATAAGCGGTGTTAGCGTCCTGGGCGGGGCGGGGAGAACCGGCCGCCCCGGCTGCCCGCGCCGCGACCGCCGACGGGGCCGCCCCCGATGAGTCCCAAGGGTGCCCCGCCATGGCCAAGTTCCTGCTGAGCCTGCACGTCCTCGCCTCGGTGCTGTTCATCGGCCCGGTGGCCGTGGCCGTCAGCATGTTCCCGCGCCGGGCGAAGGCCGCGCTGGCGGGCGGGCCCGAGCAGGCCGCCGACGCCGGCGTGCTGCGGCTGCTGCACCGGATCACCCAGGTCTACGCGCTGCTCGGGATCGCCGTGCCGGTCCTCGGCATCGGGGTCGCCCAGGTGATGGACGTGCTCGGCCAGTCCTGGCTGATCGCCTCCATGGTGCTGACCGCGGTCGCCGCCCTGGCGCTGCTGCTGTTCGTGCTGCCCGCGCAGCAGGCCGCGGTGGACGCGCTCGGCGCCCGGGCCGACTCGGAGGACCACGGCAGGGCCGTCAAGGGGCTCACGCTGCTGCCGATGACGGCGGGCGTCTTCAACCTGCTCTGGGCGGTCGTCGTGGTGCTGATGATCATCCGCCCGGGCTCGACCACCGGCGCCTGACGCCCCGGCGCGGGCGGTAGTACCCTCCCGGCCATGACGATCATGGTGGGGATGGGGCCGGAGGCCGCCGGGACGGGCGTGGGCGTGCTGCTGCGCGGCTGGCGGGAGCGGCGCCGCCTCAGCCAGCTGCAGCTGGCCCTGCTGGCCGACTCCTCGGCCCGGCACATCAGCTTCATCGAGAACGGCCGCGCCCGGCCCAGCCAGGAGATGGTGCTCAGGCTCGCCGAGCACCTCGACGTCCCGGTCCGCGAGCGCAACGCGCTGCTGCTGGCCGCCGGCTACGCGCCGCACTACCCGGAGAAGCGGCTGGACGACCCGGCGATGGCGGCCCTGCGCTCCGGGATGGAGCGGCTGCTCGCCTCGCACGACCCGTACCCGGCGCTGGTCGTCGACGGGACCTTCCAGGTCCTCGCGGCCAACCGGGCGCTCGGACTGCTGCTGTCCGGGGTCGCCCCGCACCTGCTGGAGCCGCCGCTCAACGCGATGCGGATCACCCTGCACCCGGAGGGCGTCGCGCCGCGGATCCTGAACCTGCGGCAGTGGCGGCGGCACCTGCTGGAGCGGATGGAGCAGCAGGTCGGGCTGGTCCGCTCGGAGCCGCTGCGGGCGCTGCTGGAGGAGGTCCGGGCCTACCCCGAGCCGCCCGGCGCGGCGGCCGGCGACGGGGGCGAGGAGGACGTCACCGAGCTGTTCCCGTTCGCGCTGCCGCTGCGGATCGCCCACGAGGGGCGGGTGCTGTCGTTCCTGTCGACGATCGCGACCTTCAACACGCCGATGGACGTGACCGTCTCCGAGCTGGCCATGGAGACCTTCCTGCCGGCCGACGAGGAGACGGTCGCGTTCCTCCAGCACGCCGTGGGCACGGCGCGGTAGTCACCCGGGCAGCCGGCGCAGGGCGGCGAACTGGAGACCGGCGAAGAGGGCCACGGTGGCGGCCTGGAGCGGGATCCAGACGTAGCCGGCGGTGGTCGGCCCGAACCACAGCTCCATCGCCACCACGCTGAGCACCGCCCAGGCCAGGTTGACGTCGATCACCGCCCGCACCGCGAGCCCCGGCGGCTGCGGGCGGGCCGCCAGCAGGCCGACCGCGAGGCCGAACACCGCCAGGACGGCGCCGAGTTCGAGCAGGGTCGAGCGGCCGACGCCGAGCAGTTCGCCGAGCGGGCCGGGGAAGGCCAGGTAGGCGAGGCCGTTGCCGCCGCTGACGACGGCGTCGAGGGCGAGGAGTCCGCGCAGCGCCCTGAACGGGGCGGGCGCGGTGCGGCGGGCGGTGGTCAGGGTGTGCGCGGACATGGCGGACCGGCCTTCCGGAGGTGGGGTGGGATCCCGGTCGGCGGTGCCGCCGCCGGGTGAGCACCACTGTGCCGGGGCCCGGAGCGGGCGTCGATTACCTCGGACGTCATGCCTCCCCGGACGTCACCCGCCCCCCCCGGACGTCACCCGTCCCCTGCGTCACCCGCCGTGCCCGTCACGCCCGGGCCGGGTGCGGCGGGCCCGCCGCACCCCGCCCGCGCAGCACCCCCCCCGCCCGGTGGTGCGCCCGCGCCCCGATCGGGGTCTCGGCCCGGGCGGCGCCG